>JAQBUS010000004.1 GCA_027623875.1 Pseudomonadota bacterium | reverse complement strand
GAAATGTTGTTTGCAGAAACTTGAAGACGAAACCACAAGTGAAATTGAATTCACAAAAATTTCGTGCCGTTTATTAGACACAGAGACTTGCAAATGCGGACAGTATACAAATAGAAAAGATTTTGTTCCAGATTGTGTGGTACTTACGCCGAGGAACCTTAAGTCAGTAGCCTATTGGATGCCTAATACATGTGCATATAGGTTGCTTTACGAAAATAAACCACTTTTTGATTGGCACCCCTTAGTATCAGGGACAAATGAGTCAGTTCATAAAGCAGGTGTTTCAGTAAAAGGTTGGGCTATACCAGAATTTGAAGTTTCTCAGGAGGATTGGGAAGATTATATAATAGAGCAACCAGAAATTTAACATACCCTCGAATTAGAAACCGTTTTTATTATAGCCCAATATGGTTTAGTCTTTTTTTAATATTTGATAAGGTTTTACTATGAAAACGACTTGGCACCTGATAATTAGGTCTCACATTATTTTTTAAAAAAAACTAGGTATTATGCATGTCTTCAAAAAATTCTGAACTAAAGATAATTGCCGGAAATGCTAATCCCGACCTGGCTAGATCAATCGTAAAAAGAATGGCTATGCATCGTGGACTCAAAACAAAACTTGTTGATGCAAGAGTGGAGCGATTTACTGACCAAGAGATTTTTGTAGAAGTCTTTGAAAATGTCCGCGGTGAAGACATGTTTATAATTCAGTCAACGTCCAATCCTGCGAATGATAACCTCATGGAACTGCTTATCATCACTGATGCTTTAAGAAGGTCCTCAGCCGCGCGCATAACAGCTGTAATTCCTTACTTCGGTTATGCAAGACAAGATAGACGAACAAAGGCCCGGACCCCAATATCCGCAAAGCTTGTTTCAAACTTAATAGCTGAAGCTGGGGTCGAAAGAGTTCTAACCATGGACCTCCATGCTGCACAGATTCAAGGTTTTTTTGATCTTCCAGTAGACAATTTATACGCATCCCCACTGTTTTCCTTGGATATAAAATACCACTTTAAAAACAAGTTGGATGAACTGATGTTGGTCTCTCCAGATGTTGGTGGAGTAGCTCGTGTTAGAGAGCTAGCCCAACGTCTGGGCGCTCCTATTGCCATAGTAGATAAGCGTCGTGAAAAACCTGGGGAAGTGGCAGAAATGACTATAATTGGGGATGTTAAGGGAAAGAGCTGTATCTTAGTCGACGACATCTGCGACACAGCGGGCACATTATGCAAGGCCTCAGACCTACTGCTAAGTGCCGGAGCAACCGAAGTCCATTCATATGTTACACATGGCGTATTAAGCGGGCCTGCCCTAGAACGCCTCGAAAGCTCTTCAATGAAAAGCTTAGTGATAACTGACTCTATTGAGCCGAGACAGGAAGTTAAAGACTGCAAAAAAATTAGAATTATTCCCACAGCACCAATGTTTGCTCAGGCTATCTTGAATATATGGAGTGGCACTAGCGTTTCGTCGCTATTTACTGATGAAACCCTGGCCCCAGTTTATGAAGGAATGTATCCTAGTCTCTTTTAAGTACTAAGATATAATTGATAGTGCAGTCTCTAAATCTGAACTATACTTGGTTGAGCTGTCGGTGGCATTTTGATCTCTACGCTCGTTAGCTTCAGAGATAAGCTCATCTGCCAAAGATCTTGTCATATCCTCTTTAGAAAATGCATGCTCAGCTAAAATAGAAGCCCCTTCCGCAGAAACCTCTGCAAAACCGCCAGTAACAAAGTATTGCTCTGAGCCTTCATCTGTTACTATCGTTATAAAGCCAGGTTTAAGAGTAGTTATAAGTGGGGCGTGCTCTGACATAGCTGTAAAGTCTCCTTCAGAACCCGGAATGTTCACCTCATTAGCTTGAGTTGATACCAAACTCTTTTCAGGAGAGACTAAATCAAATTGTAGCATTTTTACCATTATAAGTTATCTCCTAGGCAGCTGCCGCGGCCATTTTTTCTGCTTTTTCTATAACTTCTTCTATCCCTCCGACCATATAAAAAGCAGCCTCTGGCAGATGATCATACTCCCCAGCTACCACGGCTTTAAATGACTTAACAGTATCCTCCAAAGGAACTTGCTTGCCGTCTGAGCCTGTAAAAACTTTAGCTACATCAAAAGGCTGTGAAAGGAATCTTTGAATTTTTCTTGCCCTAGCAACAGTTAGCTTATCCTCTTCGCTGAGTTCATCCATTCCAAGAATCGCTATGATATCTTGTAGAGATTTGTACCTCTGTAATAGACCTTGAACATCACGTGCTACCATATAATGCTCTTCCCCAACTATTGCCGGGTCCATAAGACGCGATGTAGAGTCCAAAGGATCCACAGCCGGATAAATTCCAATCTCTGATATTGCCCTAGATAATACTGTGGTAGCATCAAGGTGGGCAAATGAGGTGGCTGGGGCCGGGTCTGTTAGGTCATCTGCAGGAACGTACACGGCTTGTACCGATGTAATTGACCCGGCTTTTGTTGACGTAATTCTTTCTTGCATAGTCCCCATATCAGTTGCCAAAGTCGGTTGATAGCCAACAGCAGAGGGAATTCTACCCAAAAGAGCTGACACCTCGGAACCTGCTTGAGTAAATCTAAAAATATTATCGACAAAGAAAAGAACATCAGTGCCAGATTGATCCCTAAATTGCTCAGCCAATGTAAGGCCAGTTAAAGCAACTCTCATCCGAGCTCCTGGAGGTTCGTTCATTTGACCATAAACTAACGCCACTTTACTCTCTTCGAGGTTCTCAGGGTTTATAACTTTCGATTCTATCATCTCGTGATATAAATCATTTCCTTCTCTTGTTCTCTCTCCTACACCAGCAAACACTGAATATCCGTCATGAACCTTCGCAATATTATTTATTAATTCCATAATAAGAACTGTCTTACCAACTCCTGCTCCACCAAAGAGACCAATCTTTCCGCCCTTGGCATAGGGAGCTAATAAATCGATAACTTTTATACCTGTTTCCAAAACTACGGACTCTGTCGCCTGCTCAGAAAAAGCTGGCGCATCCTGATGAATTGATCTCATCTCGGACGCACTAACTGGTCCACCTTCATCGACAGGTTCGCCTACAACATTTAAAATTCGTCCTAAAGTTGCATTCCCTACAGGTACCATAATTGGACCTCCGGTATCAGTCACTTTTTGACCGCGAACCAAGCCCTCAGTAGCATCCATAGCAATTGCTCTTACTGTATTTTCACCAAGATGTTGTGCTACTTCTAACACTAATTTTTTGCCATTATTTTCAGTAACTATAGAGTTCAAAATTCGAGGCAAGTCCCCTTCAAATTGAACATCCACAACTGCCCCAATTACCTGGGTGATTTTACCAACTATCACGTCCGCTTTTGTCATTTTCTTCTCCAAACCCTAAAGCGCTTCAGCGCCCGAAATGATTTCTATTAATTCGTTAGTAATAACAGCCTGCCTAGACCGATTATATTTGATAATTAATTTATCGATCATGTCACCAGCATTGCGCGTCGCATTATCCATAGCTGACATCCTTGCTCCCTGCTCTGAAGCGCCATTCTCTAAAAGAGCTGCAAATATTTGGGAGGCAACTGCACGAGGTAAAAGCTCCTTCAATATTTCCTCTTCACTCGGTTCATAATCGTAAACAGTTTCCTCAGAGGAACCCACAAAATTTGCTGGGATAATTTGCTTTGCAGTTGGGGTCTGACTTATTACATTTACAAACTCAGAATAGTAAATCGTAGCCACATCAAACTCACTGGCATCAAACCTATTAATGACGTCCGCAGCTATTTTCTCTGCCTCAGCGTAGTTAGCCTTTTTCATAGACGTCAAATCAACATGCCCAACAAAATATTTTCCAAATTCCCTATTTAAAGAATCTCTGCCTTTCTTTCCTACTGTCAATATCTTGACTGTATTCCCTTCTGAAACTAATTCACCCGCTCTAATTTTGGCTAACTTAGCTATGTTGGAGTTAAAACCCCCGCATAGTCCGCGCTCAGATGTCATAACAATTAACAGATGACAGTTAGTCGACCCTGACCCAACTAGCAGCTTTGGCCCATCAGCATTACTTCCCATAGAAGCAGCCAGCCCAGCCATCACCGATTCAAATCTCTCCGAATATGGTCTACCAGCTTCAGCCGCTTCCTGGGCTCGCCGCAATTTTGCAGCCGCAACCATTTGCATAGCTTTAGTGATCTTTCTAGTCGACTTTACCGACTCGATCCTATTTTTTAGATCCTTTAAACTTGGCACTGGCCTGTTACTCCCTAAGCGAAGTCAGAAGCATAAGAATCTAGTGCAGCTTTGATTCTATCTTCAGCTTCATCCTTTATTTTTGGATCCTGAGTCGTAATGAACTCCATCAGATCTGGATGCTTTGCCCTAAGATTCGCAAGCAAACCAGCCTCAAAACGGCCTACATCTTTAACAGGTACCTTATCCAAGTATCCTTTGGTCCCAGCATAAATAACGCATACTATTTCGGCATTAGTAAGAGGCGAGTATTGAGCCTGCTTCATTAGTTCAGTTAACCTTACTCCACGATTAAGTAACTGTTGTGTCGCGGCATCAAGATCTGACCCAAACTGAGCAAAAGCGGCCATCTCTCTATATTGAGCCAGCTCAAGCTTAATCGGTCCTGCTACTGACTTCATTGAATTTGTCTGCGCCGATGAACCAACACGAGAAACTGATAGTCCGGTATTTACCGCTGGGCGAATTCCTTGGTAGAACAACTCCGTTTCTAAGAATATTTGCCCATCAGTAATAGAAATCACATTAGTTGGAATAAATGCAGAAACATCCCCTCCCTGCGTTTCAATTATTGGTAGTGCAGTTAATGATCCCGAACCATTCTCTTCATTCAGCTTTGAAGATCTCTCGAGAAGACGCGAATGTAAATAAAACACGTCCCCCGGATAAGCTTCTCTACCTGGTGGTCTACGAAGAAGAAGTGACATCTGCCTATAAGACACTGCCTGCTTAGACAAGTCATCATAAACTATGAGTGCATGACGCCCATTATCTCTAAAATGTTCAGCCATTGCTGTTGCAGAATAAGGAGCCAAAAACTGCATTGGCGCAGGATCGGAAGCCGTAGCGGCAACTACTATAGTATAATCTATTGCACCAGATTCCTCGAGCTTTTTAACCAACTGCGCAACTGTTGATCTCTTTTGTCCAATCGCAACATAAACACAATATAGCTTTTTACTTTCATCATCACCGGCCGCGTCGTTATACGACTTTTGATTCAGGATCGTATCCAAAGCGATAGCTGTCTTTCCAGTTTGCCGATCACCAATAATTAACTCTCTTTGACCTCGCCCGATCGGGATCATAGCGTCAACAGATTTAAGACCTGTAGCCATTGGCTCATGAACAGACTTTCTTGGAATGATGCCCGGAGCCTTACTATCAGCTACTCTTCTATTTTTAGTCTTGATTGGCCCTTTTCCATCGATCGGGTTACCCAATCCATCTACCACTCTGCCTAAAAGCTCATCACCAGCCGGAACATCAACTATCGAATTAGTGCGCTTGACAGTATCACCTTCTTTGATATCTCGGTCCGAACCAAAAATAACGATCCCTACATTGTCAGCCTCTAAATTAAGAGCCATTCCCATTATACCTCCAGGAAACTCTACCATCTCTCCCGCTTGGACATTATCCAACCCATAAACCCGGGCAATTCCATCCCCAACAGAGAGAACCTTGCCAACCTCACTTACGTCAGCGTCTTCGCCAAAATTCTTTATTTGTTCTTTTAATATTGATGATATTTCTGATGCTTGGATAGCCATTAACTAACCTCTTTCATAGTGGACTGAAGCGAAATGAGTTTCGCTCTGATTGATGTATCTAACATTTTTGACCCAACTTTAACTATTAAGCCTCCGATAAGTGCATTGTCGATTATGGACAATAATTTCACTTTTTTTCTTGTTGAATGCGAAAGCATTTTCACGATTTCTTCGTTTTGTTCGTCCGTCAAGCCTCTAGCAGTGGTCACTTCGGCAGTTACTTCACCTTTTTCGATAGAAATTAACAACCGGATCTCTTTGACAAAATAGTTCAAGATAAACAATCGCCGTTTTATTGCAATCAAACTCAAAAAATTAGACATAACTTTTGAAAGCTTAAGTTTTTTAGAAATTTCGCGTATAGCCTTGGACTGATCTTCCCTGGTTAACAGGGGAGAAGCTAAGAAGGTTCGAAAATCCTCACTATCCATAATTAAAGAACCAATTAAATCTACATTACTCTCTAAAGTATCGAGATTTTTCTGGTATTTACATAGCTCAAAAACAGCTGTCGCATATCGCTTAGCAATTCCTGTCAATGTTGATGATGTTTCAGACACGACTATCCCTTTGACTATATATCCTGAAGCAAATCTAATTATAAAAGTTGTCGACCCGTGATTTATCAAAGCAAGGCATAACCTGCAACCGTCAATGACATTAAAACTGTGATTAAAAGTATAATAAATTCGATAACTTAGTATAATTTCTCTCTACTGCGACCGTTTGAAGCGACTCATTCCACACAAAAACGATTCTAAAATGCCTCCTTATTCGTTTTTACTTTAGGTGACACTGTTGAAGAACTTGCTGGTATTGGCGACAATGCCCCCAAAGATGCCCTTAAATTAATTTTCCTGTAAACCCTTCTAGGAGCTGAGATCTGCTTTGTTGCTTCTAGCATTAAAATACCACCCGTATAATAAGGCAGAATTCTCCAGCCGACTCGCTCAAAAGTATAAGACGTTCTCAGCAAAAACGATTTTTGGGTCGGTATAGAAAATAAAGAACCTTTGTGCTTTCCTGGTAAAAATCCATGCTCAAGCAATAAACTCTCTAGCTGATGTAAGGTATAGGGCCTTCCAAATCCAAATGGACTTATCTCGTTTCTACACCACAAACCTGTTCTGTTGGGGACCACACAAAGCATTTTTCCATTTGGAGCCAAAATCCGCCAACATTCATTTAATAGAGCAGTGACGTTCTCGCTAGCTTCTAAACCATGCAAAATAACAAGCTTGTCAGTCTCCCCAGGCGGCAGCGGCCATAAGCTATCCTCACATAGAACGCTCACATTTTCTGATCCGTTAGGGCAGCCCACCACACCCTGAGCTCCCGGCATTAAGAGAGTTACCCGCCTTTGTCTGCCCGTCAAGGATCCAATCAGTGGCGAAGAAAATCCGTATCCCACAATGTTTTGATTCTTGGTGTCGCCCCAAAACGACATAACCCCAGAATTTATGGTTTGTTTTACGATAGATCCTAGTTTAGTCGTTTCATAGAATTTATTTAAATACTGAGCATCGAGATACATATCTTTTCCTGGTTCACATAAAATTCACTAATACCACAGCACCCTAACTATTGCTTTACTATCTAAAATATTAGCAAAAGTTTTAACTTGATGCTATAAATTTTATCCTAGGCACTTATACCACATCACACTTTTTCTAAAATTTATAAATTTTATTTTCAAGATAGGGCTTGAAGGTTTTGAATTAAACACGAAATGTAAGACACAGAGATAAAAAATTCTGAGTTCTTGAATGAAACTAAAAGGGGAAACTAAGTGCCATCATTTTCAGACAATCTTGAAAAGGCAATCCATGTAGCATTGGCACACTCCAATACACTAAAGCATGAATTAGCCACACTCGAACATCTTCTTTTAGCTTTAACGGATGAACCAGATGCCGCTAAAGTAATGAAAGCATGTGCTGTTGATTTAGACATCCTACGGACTTCACTTCAAAACTTTATAGAGGAAGACCTTGCGAGCCTAATCACAGAGACAGATGGCTCGGAAGCGGTGCCAACAGCGGCATTTCAAAGAGTCATTCAAAGAGCCGCCATTCACATTCAATCTTCGGGCCGAAGTGAAGTAACTGGAGCTAATGTCTTAGTGGCAATATTTGCTGAAAGGGAATCTAATGCTACATATTTCCTTCAAGAACAGGAAATGACTAGGTATGATGCAGTAAATTTTATTGCTCACGGAGTGGCCAAAGATCCTAACTTTGGAGAAGCAAGACCAGTAACGAGTTCGACTGACGCAAGCGATGCAGAACTGGACCCTTCTAAAACAGAAAAAGATAAGAAAGAGTCAGCACTTGCAAAGTTTTGTGTAAACCTAAATGAAAAGTCTAAGGTTGGAGATATTGATCCCCTTATAGGCAGAGAATCGGAAGTCGAAAGATGTATCCAAATCCTTTGCAGAAGACGAAAAAACAATCCTATTTTAGTTGGAGACCCAGGTGTCGGAAAAACCGCAATTGCTGAAGGTCTTGCGCACAAGATTGTAATAAAAGAAATTCCTCTCGTGCTCTCCAATACTACAATATATTCTCTGGATTTGGGTTCCCTGCTTGCCGGAACGCGATACAGGGGTGACTTTGAAGAACGGCTTAAGGCTGTAATGGTAGAGTTAGAAGACCATCCGGATGCTGTTTTGTTTATTGACGAAATTCATACAGTTATTGGAGCCGGCTCGACTTCTGGAGGATCAATGGATGCCTCCAATCTTCTTAAGCCGGCTCTGCAAGGCGGAAAATTAAGATGTATGGGCTCGACTACCTATCAAGAGTTCCGTCAACATTTTGAAAAAGATCGAGCACTTAGCCGAAGGTTTCAGAAAATTGACGTTAATGAGCCCTCTGTGGATGACTCAATAAAAATTCTAAAGGGGCTTAAGCCTTACTTTGAAGAACATCATAATATTAAATACACTTCTGACGCTATAAAAACAGCGGTTGAGTTGGCTGCCAGATACATACACGATCGAAAACTTCCAGATAAAGCGATAGATGTAATTGATGAGGCGGGCGCCGCCCAACACTTACTACCAGAATCTAAAAAGCGCAAAACAATCACCGTCAAAGAAATCGAGGCTATTGTTGCAAGAATAGCCAGAATTCCTTCAAAAAATATATCAAAAAATGACGCTGAGGTTTTAAAAGATCTAGAGAAATCTTTGAAAAGAGTGGTGTTTGGACAAGACACTGCAATCTCAGCGCTATCTTCTGCAATAAAACTTTCTAGGGCAGGTCTCCGTGAACCAGAAAAACCTATAGGAAACTACTTATTTGCTGGACCTACAGGGGTTGGTAAAACAGAGGTCGCAAAACAACTTGCCGATACGCTTGGAGTGGAACTTTTGCGCTTTGATATGTCTGAATATATGGAAAGACATGCTATCTCTCGATTAATTGGAGCTCCACCCGGTTATGTCGGCTTTGATCAGGGAGGATTACTAACTGACGGTGTAGATCAACATCCACACAGTGTATTATTATTAGATGAAATAGAAAAGGCTCATCCCGACGTGTTTAATATCCTGCTTCAGATAATGGATCACGGAAAACTAACTGATCATAATGGCCGAAAAGTAGACTTTAGAAATGTTATCCTAATTATGACATCTAACGCAGGAGCCTCAGATATGGCTAAGTCCGCTATAGGATTTGGTAGAGATCGGCGAGAAGGAGAAGACACGGCAGCCATTGAGCGTATATTCACACCCGAATTCAGGAACCGATTAGACGCCACAATTAGTTTTGCTCCACTAGGAATAGAAATAATTACAAAGGTCGTGGAGAAATTTATCCTTCAGTTGGAAGCTCAACTAATGGATCGAAATGTAACTTTTGAACTATCACCTGATGCAGCTGAATGGCTGGGTGTTAAAGGTTACGACGAAAAAATGGGTGCCAGACCTCTTGCTAGAGTAATACAAGAAGAAATCAAAAAACCATTGGCTGATGAGCTTCTATTTGGTAAATTGTCTAAAGGTGGCATTGTTAAAGTCACCTTAAAAAAGGACAAAATAGACTTGCAAATTATTGAACCAGAAATGACACGTATTACTGAGAAAAAGAAACCAAAATTATTGACAGCGAGCTAATCAGTTAAGGATAAATAGTTTGGTTTCGGGGTGAGTTGCACTAATATTTATAAAGAAAATGAAAAGAGCGCGCTTAGACACTATCTCTAGATATAAAATTGGTAGTTGGATATGAATATACACAAGATTTTTGACGGAAATCATTGTGACTAAATATTTTTCTAAGATAAGTAGGGCTTTAGTTATAATTGATTAATCAGTGTCGTGTCTGAAAGCACTAATTTAAAGCTCCACAATCAGAGAGGTATTCTACTTAAGGTTTTCATTTATCAGATCTCAATTTTAACTCCAGGAGAATTTCTGAGAATCCTGTCCTACGGACAAAAAGAGGTTGGAATTAGCCAGTTTTAAATTCCCAGAACCATTAGATTATCTCTCGGTGAGCTTCATTTCTATTCGTCTATTCTGAGATTTTCCTTCGTCGGTTCCCGTCGTATTTACGGGTTGGAATTCTCCAAATCCTGCAGCGACTAACCTGTTAGCAGGCATGCCTAAACTTTCAGACATATAGCGAACGACTGATAAAGCTCTAGCCTGGCTTAACTCCCAATTATCTTTAAACTGACCATTGCCCGAAATGGGGTCGCTATCTGTATGACCATCAACCCGAAGTACCCAGTTAATGTTTGAGGGGATAGAGGTTGATACCCGAAGAATAATCTCAGTTACCTTTGTAATCTCTCTAGTGCCTAAGGGGGATAAATCAGCACTACCCGATGAAAACAAGACTTCAGCGGCAAAGACAAATCTATCTCCCTTAATTTCTATTGCTTTCTGAGCGCCAAGAAGTTTCTTTAATTCTCCAAAAAACTCAGACCTATAATTCTTTAGCTCAAGAGCCTCTGCTTGAAGTTTTAATTTATCAGCCTCGAGCCTTTCCCTTATATCTTCTTCCAGCATCACTCGCTTTTGCTCTTCCTCATTAGCCTTTATCTGTGCCGCAAGTAATTCAGAATTTAGAGAGGTTAGTTTTATCTGGTTAGACTCCAACTCAGACAGCTGTTTAGTTTGTTCCAAAACCGAAGATTTTAATAAACTTTTTTCTTGTTTTAATTCTTCAAGTACTCGATCTCGCTCGCCGGCCATAGCTATCAGAGCTTCATTTTCCTTCTCAAGTTCAGCCGCGTATTTCTTCTTTTCTGCAGCCAATCTAGCGAGGGCAGCATTTAAATCGCCTCTGAACGTCTGTAACTGAACTCCAGCAGCCTCATCCCGCGCGCGAGAATCATCGAGCAACCCTTGTAGTTGACCAAGCTGCGACCTGACTTCAGCTAGCTGCTGATTTAGCGCTTCAACTAAAAGTTGGGACTTTAAACCTAAGCTCTGCTCTTTCTTAAGTTCAGCTCTAGCTGTGGAAAGCAATATCTGATCTTGCTCAGACTTACTAATCTCAACCGTTAGCTTTTGCTCTGTTAGAATTTTTTGCGCAAGCAATCGTGCCAACTGATCTCTTATTTCTTTTTCACGAGCAGAACCCTCTAGTTCAAGTTTCTCAACATAGGTAACAGCTGATATAACTTTGCCCTCAAGAGTTAACTTCTCTTTCCTTTGTTCATCAACCTGAACAAGAGCTGCTATTAGCTTCTCGTTTAAAATATCGTAATCAAAATTTGTAGCTGCTAAAAGTGTAAGTGTTTCTTCCGCTTGCCGCCTTTTTTCTTCTAACGTCAATGTCATAGCAGTTAATTCAGCATCCGCTCCCGCTAATCTTTTTTTAAGCATTTCTGCAGCTGCTGAGTCACTCAAGTTTTGCATTTCCAAATCAGATATTTCTTCTCGGTTTTTATCATTCTCAATTTCTAAATTCATTATTAGAGATTCTAGAGCTTCACGCCGCGCAGCAGCCAACCTTGCAACCTCAACTCCCACGTCAAGTTCCTCCCGTGCCTGAGAAAGAGCTAGGCTAAAGGCTTCTTTTGCCGAAATTTGCAATTCTAAATCTTTACTAACAGAGCTTAATTTTTGATTTAATGCTCTAATACGTTGTAAGGAATTTTCCTTTTCACTTAAAAGGCCCAAGACTTGTTGTTCAAAATCGACAATCGAACTTTGTTGAGATCCAACCTCCAAAGTGAGAGATTGAACTAAAGTTTTTTGTTTTTCTAACTCTAAAGAGCTCTTATCCAGCAGACCACTTAAACCAGCGACTTTACTGCTCAAACTCCGCCCCTTTGATTGTTCTAAGCCCAAGCTCTGAGCTAAGCTCTTCACTTGGTTAGATAATTTATCTAGCTCAGTATCTTGAGAAACAATAGTTCCCCGAAACATAAACAACAGAATCATAAATATAGACAAAATTAATACCAAAAGTAATGCCGTCATTGCATCGACAAATCCGGGCCAAATGTTTGCCTCGAATCTCTTTCCAGTACGGCGACTTAGAGCCATTTAACCTCACTCATAAAATACTCAAGATAACGGGGGATAGCATAATTTAATTTTTTCAAAACACAAAAAAATGAGCATGCTACCATAAAATGTTTGCAGGTAGTTAAATTCATTTTCTTTCAATGTCCCGTGAAATCATCTCATTCAAAATCTTAATAAGTTGATTTTCAATGCCTCTTAATCTCACACTACTCTCAGCATTATCTCCTTCGCCGTCATTAATTTCAGAGGTCAACTTTTTTACTAAATCTTCTTGTCCCTGAGCTACGCGCTTAAGTGCCGATCCAATGTCATCGGACTGATCTATCCTCTCGACTAATCGCAAAACCGTCTCCACCATCTTATCTGCCCGTTGATCATTTTCCTTTCTTGAATTTTCTAATTGATCCAAGAACTCATCAAAGCGCGCATTCTGCTCAAGTATATGGTTTAGGATAGGAACTAGCTCTGAAGTCACTGGAGGCATTGTATCTCCATCAGAGCTTGCAAAAGAAAACTTTGTTACTGACGAGAGCCATTCTTCCATTTCTCTATAAAAACGATTTTGTCCATGACCAGCAAACAACTCTAAAAGCCCTACAACAAGCGATCCAGCAAGTCCCAATAGAGAGGATGAAAAAGCTGTCCCCATACCGGCCAATTGGGTTTCCAAACCATTCATCAGTTTTCCAAAGGACTCGACACCGCTTTCTCCCTCTTGGGGGTTGAGAGTCCGAATAGTATCAACAACACCTGGAATCGTTATTGCTAACCCATAAAAAGTTCCCAAAAGACCTAAAAATATTAAAAGATTTATTATATAGCGCGTAATATCACGAGATTCATCCATTCTAATAGCAATTGAATCGAGTATGGTACGAGCTGAACCGGATGTAACCTTCATTTTATAGCCACCCGCATTCAGTACTGCTGCAAGCGACGCCAAAAGTCGAGGCGTCCTGTTAGGCTCAATATCTGTACTAATTTCAGCAATTTTTTCTATCCACCTCACCGAAGAGGTCAACTGGGCTACTTGCCAAAAGCAAGCAACCACCCCAGTTAGAAAAACAATAAAAATAAGACCGTTCAAATAAAGGTTTGCGAAGAACACTGGGGCAAGGCTAGGTAGAATAAAATAAGTTCCAATCACCGCTAAGCAAAGAACAAGTACCATAAAACCGATTTGTCGAATTGGTCGAGTAAAACCAAGTAATCGCTTATTATTTAAAACCTCCATTAAGCCGCCTTTTCAATTTAAATAGTTATTTTAGTATATTAAATGGTCAAAGCAATTTTTCCAAGTTTAATATGCCTAGGTTAAGTTAATTTCAATTTGGTACTCATCAAAAAATACCCCGTGATCCCCAGACTTCTATTAGATCACTCCCAGCACCTTATATCGATAGAGCCCGTATTGCTGTAGCTCTTTTTATTTTTATCTTATAAAGTTGATTTAAACAAAATGATGATCAGGTAATGCGTAAATTAATTTGGATAATCTCAGTAATTTTTGCTCTTTGGTCAGGTTATTGGGTAATCGGGGCATATAAGACTGAAAAAACCCTTCTTGAGACTTTAGAGAAATACAAAACTCTAGGTTGGGCAATTGATTTCTCCAAGTTAAAAGTTCGTGGTTTTCCAAATCGTTTCGATACCACGATAGAGAATCTAAACATCATAAGCCCGGAAGATAATATAGGCTGGAGCACTCCGTACTTTCAGATTTTATCTCTAAGCTACAAGCCAAATCACCTAATCGCTATTTGGCCGAAAGAACACGAGTTGAAAATTGCAAATAATATCTTATCGATTAGAAATAAAAAAATGCAGAGCAGTCTAATCTTTAAAGATTTGCTGTTTTCTGAAATAGATCGAATTGTACTAACCACTGAAGATTTTCAACTACTTTCTTTAGAAAAAGTGATTTTAAACACCAATGCACTAAACATAGCATTAAGGCAGGACCAGTTGTTTGATGACGCTTATGAAATTGGAGTTAGCGTCAAAAATTTCTTCCTTCCTAGTTTTACAAATGTGCACTCTGACACTTTAAACATTACACCTCTAACTCTAGGTTTAAGTGTGAAAATCCACTTGAGTAAAAAAACAAACTTCAGTGCTAATAGTTACCAAGGCCTACGCCTTACTGAAATTAACATCAATCAAGCGGACCTTTCTTCAAACCTCTTCGCGGTAATGCTTAAAGGAAATATAGACATTAACCAGACTGGAACACCATCCGGCCGCATAGATATACAAATTGAAAATTTGCGAGAACTTATGTTACAAGCAATCAACATTAACTTGCTAGCCTCATATGATTTAGATGAAATTATAAAAGGGTTAAACTTTATCTCAAAATTATCCGGGGATCCAAAATCTTTAGAGTTCAGCATTAAAATTCAAGAAGGTAAAATGTTTATCGGTCCAATTCCTGTTGGCCAAATCCCAAATATAATTTTGCAATAACTGAATTCTTAATATTAAGTTATATTGTCAAATTTTTTTACTAATATAACAATATGGGTTGAGCATTTTAAATACCTTCGTAATCTTCCATTAATTTTTTTTATTTCTGCCAAAATTTGGCGCATCAGTGTCCTGTCCTGCCTCGATAACACCTCTTCTTATTTCTCTCGTTCGAGTGAAGTAATCGTGCAGATGCTCTCCATCACCGGTGCGTATAGCTCTTTGAAGTGCAAAAAGTTCTTCTGTAAAACGCCCCAACACCTCTAAGGTAGCCTCTTTATTTGTTAAAAATACATCTCGCCACATCGTTGGATCTGATGCTGCAATTCGAGTAAAATCTCTAAATCCAGCTGCAGAATATTTCACTACTTCGCTATCAGTTACACGTCTAATATCGTCTGCCACTCCGACCATAGTGTATGCTATAAGATGCGGTGCGTGAGAGGTAACAGCCAAAACCAAATCGTGATGGTCTGGCTCCATAAACTCCACATTAGCTCCCATAGATGTCCATAAGGACTTTAATTTATTTACCTTGTCTATATCAACACTACTTTTTGGTGTGAGAAGGCACCATCTATTCTCAAATAGTTCAGCAAAGCCGGAATCTGGTCCTGACTGCTCGGTACCAGCGACCGGATGAGCTGGAATAAAATGAACATAATTCGGTAAGTTTGGAGAGACTGCTTCAATGACCGACCTTTTAGTGGAGCCAACATCAGTGACAGTCGCACCCCGAGATAGCGAACCTGAAATCTCAATCGAAACTTCTCCCATTGCTCCAACTGGAACACATAGAACAACAAGATCTGCTCCTTTAACCGCGTCAGCTGCAGTTTCAGAAATTCTATCACAAAAACCCAACTCTAATGCTCTTTTTCGTGTACCTTCTGATCTAGCATAGCCAACAATTTCACCTACCAAATTGTCTCGTCGTATTGCATGTGCCATAGAAGAAGCTATTAAGCCCAAACCTATCAAGGCAACTCTGTCATATATCAGGCTCAAACTTAAAACTCCTTAAAAGTACTATTTTTTTAAACTTAGTATTCACAAATATAGAAGGCAAAAAAAACTAAGGCATGACCATTATTGCAGCTTACAACGGAAATTCTTTAACAAACAACTCCCCAAGAACTTAAACCTAAAATCAATTGTAATCTTCTTGCTATTATAGTGATCAAATGCTTTAAAATTAAGAATATCAATCAAAAGGTGTAATTAATACTCTAATAAAAATTGTATGGATCTATATCAATTTTTATTTTCACTCCTCTATTAGTGCTGAGTTGGGATATCCATTTAAGTAACTTAACCTGAAGAGGCGCCTTCTTGGATGCAACAACCAACATGCGTTCTCTATGCTGACCCTTTATTCGGGCTATCGGTGCAGGCGCTGGTCCATACAACTTAATACCCGCTTCCCGCAGATCATTACTATTCTTAGCTAGATATCTTCCAATAAATTGTACGTCAGATATATTTTTCCCAGACAAAATAATGCCAGCCATACGACCGTATGGTGGAACTTTAAATCTTTCCCGATCTAAGGCCTCTGATTTCCAGAAGGCTTCAGGATCCGAGTTTAAAATTGACTTAATTACATGATGATCTGGCTGAAAAGTTTGAATAAAAGCTTCGCCAGATTTATCTGCTCGCCCAGCTCGACCCGAAACCTGTTGAATAAGTTGAAATGTTCTTTCTGACGCTCGCAAATCTGCACCTTGCAAACCTATATCGATATCAATAACCCCGACTAAAGTTAACAATGGAAAATTATGACCCTTAGCCACAAGTTGGGTTCCTATTATTATATCCACCTTTCCTTCAGCTATTTGATTTATCTGAACTTTAAGATCTGTGGCGCTTGGAAAAAGATCTGAAGACAAGACAGCTACCCGAGCACCTGGAAATAATCGATTAACCTCCTCCCCCAAACGTTCGACCCCAGGTCCAACAGCTGACAAACTATTTTCTGAAGAGCAGGAAGGACACGCCTTAGGTTTAAGTTTTGTATTACCGCATTGGTGACACATTAAACGGTTAAGAACTTTGTGCTCAACCATACTACTATCACACTGATTGCAATTAACCTGCATTCCACATGATCGACAAAGCGTTACGGGCGCATATCCACGGCGATTTAAAAACAATAACGACTGTTCTCGTTTGTTTATTTTATCATGTATCCTCGAGACAAGTGAGGGAGATATCCACTCACCCGGTGCCAACTTTTCTAAACGCATGTCAATAGACCTAATAACAGGGAGCTGAGCTCCTCCATACCGAGACTTAAGTTCGATTCCTAAATACTTACCCTGTTTTTCGTTGGCCCAGCTTTCTAATGAAGGTGTAGCTGAGGCTAAAATGACCTTAGCAGAGCATATTGTTCCTCGTAGTACAGCCATATCCCTAGCATTATACAGAACTCCATCATCTTGCTTATATGATGGGTCGTGCTCCTCATCCACGACTATTAACCCAAGGTTTTGGAAAGGTAAAAATAAAGCGGATCTTGCTCCAACAACCAATTGCACTCCACTGAGCCCAACCATTTTCCACACCCGTCTACGTTCAGCAGTACTAACTCCCGAATGCCACTCTGCGGGTCTAACTCCAAACCTTTTCTCAACCCTAATTAAAAACTCGGACGTAAGCCCAATTTCTGGCAGAAGCACTAAAGCCTGCTGCCCCTGACTAATACATTTAGAAATTGCTTCTAAATACACTTCCGTTTTTCCTGACCCAGTAACACCTTTTAATAAAATAGCATTATAATCTCCAACAAAATCCAACTTTTTAACTGCTGCTTTTTGGTCAGGAGTAAGTGGTTGACGCAGGGTATTTGTGTTTAAAAGAGGAAACTTAACATCTTTTGCTTTTTTGGTTTCTAAGACAGCGCCAATAGACACAAGCCCTCTAATAACAGAAATACTCACACCGCAGTTTTTAACCAAGTCACTTAATGTAAACTCAGTTTCAGGATTGCCTCTCATGAAACC
>JAQBUS010000321.1 GCA_027623875.1 Pseudomonadota bacterium | reverse complement strand
AAATCCCTTTTAGAAATCGAAGGGTTGATTGTTTACCCCGGTGCAGAGCTGCCTGTAATAGATGCAATTCGTCTGGGCGCACCTGGGTGCATTTCTGCTACTGCAAACATCAATCCAGCTGATATATCCGAAGTCATTGAACTTTGTCATGAAGGACGCTGGGAGGAAGCGGCAACTAAACATAAAAAAGTTTGCTCTGTCCGCCTTATGTTCCAAGATTATGCTCCTATTCCTGCCCAAAAGGCCTTGTTGGCGCGTTCAACTAGGCAACCAAACTGGGGTAACTTACGACCTCCGATGCAGCCTATGGACAAAATAAAGTTGGATGAGCTTATAGCCGCGCTGGCTACAAAATTTGATATGCACTTTTAAGGTTTAAAATACCTTAAAGAAATAATATTTAAATTAGCCAATTACACCCTATAGGTTTTGGGGTTTCAACGATTGACATGTCAGAAATATCAAAAAACAGAAGGCGGGATTCACTGAATGAATCAAGCATTACGCCAGGAGTATTGTTTAAAAATTATTTTTCTAATATTTCGGAGATACTGGCTCAATTAACTAATCGTAAATTAAATCCTCAAATATTTTCCCAAGGAAAACTATCGAGGCGCTCAGTTCCTACCTCAGTTACAAGAAGCTGTGTTTCTAATTTAATTGACTCAGTACCTTTTTCAGCAATCAAGCTTTCTATACACAAAACCATACCAGGTTCAAAGGTCCCAGAGGTGACCCGCTCAGTCCAATCAACATTCAACGGCAAAACTGGCCATTCATCAGCCATACCAACTCCATGAGCAGCTAAAGAATAACGATACTCAACATGCCTAAATGGAATACGCCAACTGTTTTCATTGAACTCCGAAAAACTTAAGTTTGGTTGAACCAAAGCCATATTATGTTCAATTTGTGCCCAAGCAGTTGAATATAATCTTTTTTGCGTATCACTCATGGGTTCATATCCACAAATCCAACTACGAGATAAATCAGCACAATACCCATATGGGCCAATCATATCAGTACCCAAACTAATCATTTCTCCTTTTTTAACTTTTCTATCTGAACATTCACCATACCAAGGATTCGTATTGGGGCCGGATGTTAGGAGCTTAGTTTCTAGCCAATCACCTCCGGAGCGCGCATTTTCAAAATGAAGGTGAGCCCAGAGTTCACGTTCAGTAACACCAGGAACTGAGTGTTCATAGATCCGGGCTAATCCAGCCTCACATACCCGAATAGTCCAACGCATCAATTCAATTTCTTCTGGAGATTTAATCGCTCGCGAAAGTTCGGTAATCTTAACTCCATCAACAACGCTTACACCAAGTTCCGTCAGTGCATGAACTGCATTAAGGTCAACCTTGTCTGCAGCAAGCCGTGGTTTTTGACTCCCGTATTGATACACCAAATCGGATATCTCGTTAGCCCAATTTCTTAAGAAACCGTCGGCCTTATCTCCGTGGGACATAAATATGTAAGAAATCGCTGTACGCACTTCATCTATTCCCGGTAAGTCATTTGCTAAATGTTCACACCCCTTAAACTCAAACAGAATCGCTGGACCACCGCTTAAAATCAGTGCGTATCGTATCGCATTATGGGCAGTCCAAACTTGCATATTAGAACTGTCAAATGCATAGCGAATATTAACAGGGTCGTACAAAAGCAATGCATCCACATCAGCCAACTGCATTTGATCACGCAATCGTTCTAGCCTGTATGATCGCGCGCGATCCAACACATCAGCTGCTATAGGTGAAATAAGAGGGAGGTCTGCTCCATCTGAATTTAAATACGTAGCCTTACGGTCATCTTTAAAGGCAGTAAGTTTGGTCATTTAAGGGCGAAACATCAATTAGTCCGTCCATAAAAACCAAGTCGTTCTTCTTCAGAAAAACACACGCCAGCCTTATCAAAAAAAGAAAATACAGCAATCACACGGGTCATATCCCCACGGACTGGAGCAACTTTATGAGGCGTATTCTTTCCTCGAAAAACATTTAACGTGCCAGGACTAAGCGTCAGACTACGCATTTCCGAGTCTTCCCCACGCAATAGCCGAGCAACACCATCGTAATTTGGATTATCCACACTACGCAAATCACTTCGATACAAGAATTCTCCTCCAGTTTCAGGTGCTTGCAGCAACATAGTGGTCGTAAACTCTGACCGGTCAAAGTGCCAATTAAGAAGCTGTCCCTCTCTGTAAGACATCAAATTCAAGCCAGCCAAAGCATCTCCCATGGGATAGAGTTCCTTTTTATTCATAACTGCGGCTAGAAATACGGCAAACGGCTCCCACTGATATAATCTATCCATAGGAGTACCCATAACTTGATCCCAGCAAAGTGTATCGTTCGACGTATTAAAACGAGTCAATGCTGGATGGTCGTCAGAGATACCTGGAATAGTTTTGGTAAAGTAAATATTGTGTTCCCGCGTATGATTAAAACTTTCCGAAAGAAATTTAGAACTCAACTCTGCAGCTGAACTTTGTGCTACAACTGGGGCCATAAGCCCATCAAGATTAAACATACCATCTTTTTCAAGATCACCTTGGCACCGCTCAACTAAGCTCCTCCACTTTGTAGTACCTTGCTGATCAAGCGGATATCGATCTAGATCAAGAATTTCATCCATCATAACTTTTCCTTTATTAATTTTCATAGATTCTATTCATTAAAAACAATTTACCCTAGACTGAATTTATAAAATGTCAAAATTCACTAATAATTCCTAATAAATATACAAAATTGCACCTAA
>JAQBUS010000320.1 GCA_027623875.1 Pseudomonadota bacterium | reverse complement strand
AATTAAAAAACAAAAAACCAGAGGGTTACTAAATGTGCGGTATAGTAGGAATACTTGGAAAAAACGAAGTTTCTCCTTTAATCTTGGAGTGCCTAAAACGACTAGAGTACAGAGGGTATGATAGTGCTGGAATTGCGACAGTCCAAAATGGAAAATTAACAAGAAGACGCTCACTCGGTAAATTAATTAACCTGTCGGATCTTCTTGTTCATAACCCTCTATCGGGCAAAGTTGGAATTGGGCATACAAGATGGGCCACCCACGGTGCTCCTTCAGTTGTTAACGCTCATCCGCATCAATCTGGGACCTCTGTTTCAGTAGTACATAATGGAATAATTGAAAATTATTTAGACTTAAAGAAATTACTCTTATCTGAAGGCGTCGAGTTCGAGTCAGAAACAGATACAGAGACTGTGAGCCAACTGGCCAATAAGTTTTTAAAAGATGGCGAAATGCCAATTGACGCAGTAAATAAAACTTTAGCGTTAATAAAAGGCGCTTTCGCTCTATGTTTTTTGTTTTCTGGAGAGGAAGATCTAATAATTGCAGCCCGTCAGGGTTCTCCCCTGGCAATCGGCCATGGTGATGGAGAGATGTATATAGGGTCTGATGCAATCGCTTTAGCTCATTTAACTACAAAAATTACATATCTTGAAGAAGGTGATCGTGCAGTAGTAAGTCGAGAAAACTTAGAAATTACAGATATGAATGGTCGAGTCGTGAAACGAAAGATGAAAACGATAGAGCCTGAATCAGCTACACTTAGTAAAAATGGCTACCAGCACTTCATGGCAAAAGAAATTGCGGAACAACCAGAAGTTTTAAGTAGAATCTTAAATAATTATATATCCCCTGATGGTACATCAATATCAATTCCAACTGAATCTATAGACTTTTCCAAAATCAATCGAATTACAATGGTCGCATGTGGAACCGCTTACCTTGCTTGCCTTACAGCAAAGTACTGGTTCGAAAAAATTTCTAATATTCCGGTAGATGTGGATGTAGCATCTGAGTTTCGTTACCGGGAACCTCCATTAGAAAAATCAACATTGGCCATATTTGTCAGTCAATCAGGTGAAACAGCCGATACATTAGCAGCTTTAAAATATATCAAAGGTAAAGCTACAAAAATCGTCTCTATCGTCAATGCGTTAGAAAGCTCGATCGCCCGAGAAAGTGACCTTGCTCTTTCTATTCTAGCTGGACCAGAGATCAGCGTCGCGTCAACTAAAGGTTTCACCAGCCAATTAACAGTATTGGCAATTTTAGCCCTCAAAGCAGGTTTTGAAAAAACTCACTTAACTCAAAAATGTTTATCAGAACACATTTCATATCTGCGCAACTTACCCGAATTGCAAAAAGATATCCTAAATAAAACCGTTGGGATAAAAAAGGTTTCACAAAAACTCGCAAAAGCACGAGACGTACTTTTTTTAGGAAGAGGGGCAATGTATCCAATTGCTCTAGAAGGTGCTTTAAAGCTTAAAGAAATTAGCTATATCCATGCTGAAGGTTATGCATCTGGAGAGCTGAAACACGGGCCAATTGCGTTGGTTGAGGCAAGTGTTCCTGTCATTGTTTTAGCGCCAACAGATTTCTTATTTGATAAGACAATTTCGAATATGCAAGAAGTTATAGCAAGAAATGGTAAAGTCCTGCTGATCTCAGATTCGGACGGTATCGAAAAAACATCGAAAGACACTTGGGAAGTTTTAGAAATGCCTAAAATTGATAATATGTTTGCTCCAATAATCTATTCAATACCAATACAGCTAATCGCATATTATACTGCCTTAGCTAAGGGCACCGATGTTGATCAACCCAGAAATTTAGCAAAATCAGTCACAGTAGAGTAAGTTTAAAGTATTATAACGAGATTCCACTCTTAGGAAACGCAATACAAACATATCTTGTTTGAACGCTTCGCTCGATACCAACGTGTTTCTCTTCTCTGGCCTTAGTGTTCATCTCTCTAGCGGAATAAATACATTCCTCCTTCAGAAAAAAAGTTGAATTTAAATTAGTTATACTGTGTGAAACGTCAAAGCCCATACCATTGATCAGTGAATACAAAAAAAGTCCCCAGACGATATCCAAGATTTCTCTCCTTTTCTAAAATTTAAGGTCACCTAGAACGACTCCAAACCCATAAAAAAACCCTAATCGCAAATAGATCTGACAATAGCGGATAATAAACCGACTTTCGCGCTCTAAGCGAACTTATATACTTGTCACTTAGCTTTCCTGCAATTGCTGCCTTTATCAAAATTCTTAAGTATCGCCTTGAGGAGGGTAAATCTTCTTCTATATTTGACTTAAACATAAGGGTTTTGGCAGAGTATATTTTCTTACCTCTCAAGACTTCCAGATCTACTACTTGGTAGTCCTCACCCTCGGATTTCATAATTTTTTCTAATTCGGCGTCAGATACTTCGTGTAAAATTCCCTCTACCTTGTTTCCAAAACTAGAAACAATGTTTGCAAAGTTTGGCTCTATAAAGTTTGGTCCAGGCATATTCATGATTAGCTTATAATCTTCTAGTACTACCGGAAAACTAGACACAGGATTAATTTTTCTAAAATTTTTTAAATAATTAATTGACATGTTCGAGCCATAACCAAAATAGAACAAAAATATCTCCCTTAAAAAAATTATGGCCAAGAAAATCTCTTGGTAAAAAAAACTATTCCAACTTAACAAATTTTACTATTTAATATTTTATTAGGGGCTGTCCTAGATAACTAGTTTAAATACCTTCTAACCCATTGT
>JAQBUS010000319.1 GCA_027623875.1 Pseudomonadota bacterium | reverse complement strand
GGGATTCTAAGACCTTTATCGATCTTCACATAAAGGAGAATCTTTTCCTACAAAAAAATAACACGTTTCGGGATCTCTAACAACTTACCTCGACCCTACATATTCGCTCTTTAATATAATAATATGTATTTTTGGAAACGTTCCCTCAGGCCGATTCCATAATCTCAAAGGCCACTTTATAAGCCCTATTTTAGTCATTTCTATATAGTCTTTAAATATGTTATGATAATTTATGGCCCATTTCTATTAGCAGGTTATAAAAGGCCTGCTAAATATGCTATCCACCCATTAACTTTCGGATATCCTCAGGAAGTCTTAAAACAGATCCTTTAGAACCAATAGGCACAATGCTTACAACGGACCTAAAGAGAAGCTTTGTTTGACAAAAAATTTCTTGATTTAGCGCAATCCTAATGGGCGTTAATTTTTGAACCCTAGTTCTAATTGATAAAATATCGTCATATTTTGCTGATAACAAAAAATCTGCCTCGACCCGACTAACAACGAAAATCATTCCGTAATCATCTTTTAATGTTAGTTGGTCTATGCCAAGACTCCTGATCCATTCACTCCGGGCCCTCTCAATAAATTTTAAATAGTTAGCATAATAAACTATACCACCAAAATCTGTATCTTCATGATAAACTCGACAAGAAAACTGATGCTCTTCAAGAGACATCTTTAACCCCCACAAACATAGCTTTAGGTGTTATTGTTAACTGACAATAAGTCATTAATATTGCTTCCCTTTTGCAAAGTAAAATTAATTACTTAGTATCAAATAAACTATTTTGCTGCTTTGGCGGCTCTAGATCTAAATGTCTCCAAGCATTCTGTGTAAGCATCCGTCCCCGCGGAGTCCTTTGAAGCAAGGCTTGTTGCAACAAAAAAGGTTCTATGACTTCCTCAAGAGCATCTCTACTCTCCGAAAGTGCTGCAGCCATGGTTTCCACACCAACTGGACCACCTTGATAACCCTCTGCAATTATCCTTAAATAGCGCCTATCAGCTGTATCTAAACCAAGATAATCAACTCCAAGCCTTGTTAAAGCATTATCAGAAACGTCTTTTGAAATTTGACCATCTCCTTCTACAATAGCAAAGTCTAAAACCCTTCGCAAAAGACGGTTAGCTATTCTAGGAGTTCCCCGTGCCCGCTGCGCTATTTCACGTGCTCCATCATTTTCGATGGGAACCCCCAGGAGTTTAGCTCCCCTAACTACAATCTCATGCAGCTCATCAGCAGAGTAAAACTCTAAGCGTATAGGAATACCAAATCTATCTCTTAGCGGAGTAGTTAAAAGGCCCATCCGTGTAGTAGCCCCGACTAATGTAAATGGCTGGAGCTCTATCCTGACTGTTCTAGCCGATGGGCCCTCTCCGATTACCAAATCCAACTGATAATCCTCTAAGGCCGGATATAAAATTTCCTCAACTATCGGGTTTAACCGATGAATTTCATCTATGAAAAGGACATCATTTTTCTCTAGGTTAGTAAGAATGGCCGCCAAATCACCTGCTTTAGCCAAAACTGGCCCCGAGGTCATCCTAAAGTTCACACCTAATTCTCGAGAGATTATCTGAGCGAGTGTTGTTTTCCCTAAGCCTGGAGGCCCATGAAATAATGTGTGATCCATAGCTGCATTTCGTTTGCGAGCACTATCAATGAAAATTCGTAAATTTTCGCGCGCATCTTTCTGACCAATAAATTCTGACAAGGATTTTGGTCTTAATGCTGGATCCACATCCTCAGACAGGTTTTCTCCACTCAAATTCAATTTTTGTTCCTTAGGAGCATCCATTAACTAAAAGCTCCTTCATATGCCATTGGTATCATAAGCAAGCCATCAATCATTGGGAGCCAACTGCCTTAGGGCCAAGCGAATTAAATTAGAGGTATCCTTGATCTCTACATCTATAGTCGCCCTAGCTATTGCCTGAGCAGCATCCATACTGGAATACCCCAGGTTTACTAACCCAGATAAAGCTTCTGCCTGTAAAGACGCTGATATTGAACTTTCCGAGGATTCAAAAACGCCAAAATCCTCAACGTTGACCACACTATTAAGAGGCAACAGATCCATATCCCCATAAGCCATAACTATCGGGGCTTTATCCTTTAACTCTATAACAACTCTTTGAGCAGTTTTTGGCCCTACTCCTTTTGCTACCTTAATAGACCCCCAATCCCCCATTGCGATCGCCCTTGTTACTCCTTCTGGGCCAATAGCACCTAAAATAGCTATTGCAGCTTTTGCTCCAATTCCTTGGACCCCCATCAAAAGCCTATGCCATTCTTTCTCCAACAACGTTGTAAATCCAAATAACTGTAAAATATCTTCTTTCACCAATAGATCTGTATACAAAGAAACCGGTTCACCCTTTCCTGGTAAAGATGCAAGGGTTCTATTCGAGCAATAAACCATATAACCAACACCATTAATATCAATCAAAACATAATCAGAATTTTTATATTCGATATTTCCCGAAAGTTTTCCAATCATGCCTGTGCCTTTTTAATTGCTAATTCCAAACGTGATCCTGAACTAAGATGAAATGCGTGACAAAGAGCGATAGCAAGCGCATCTGCGGCATCCGGGCCCAAAATTTGCACTCCTGGGAGTTGCATTCTAACCATATGATCAACCTGATTTTTATCAGCATGACCTACACCAACTACAGATTTCTTAATTGAGTTTGGGGCATATTCACCTACAGCCAAACCTGCCTTAGCCGGGACCAGCATAGCTATACCTCGAGCTTGACCTAATTTTAGACTGTTTT
>JAQBUS010000318.1 GCA_027623875.1 Pseudomonadota bacterium | reverse complement strand
AACTCCTGAGAAAATAACTAACCGATGTATTGAAATCAGAACCATTTTTTTAAGCTCTATGACTAACATTAACGGGTGATTAATGGTTAATTGCGGTAATACGCATTAAATAACGGTGGTCGGGACGGTAAGACTCGAACTTACGACCCCCTGTTCCCAAAACAGGTGCGCTACCAGACTGCGCCACGCCCCGACTGCCGAACTTTCTCCTAAACCGACAATACCTATTTGAAAAGCCCAAAAATGCACAGTCATTAGATTAACAGGGCCAAACAGCAGTTTCCTGATCGAGTAAAGGGTACTGAATTTGATCTCCAACACCCAATCCCAGCAGAGATGAACTCCCCGCTAAAAGCTCTAAGGCTCCAACTAAGTTAGGACCACCTATCAGTTTTTTTTGACTGAGCGGAGCGTTATTTCTCAAAACTTTTGTAATCAGCCCTGTTTTGTCAAAAAATAAAATATCCAATGAAATATAAGTATTTTTCATCCAAAATACCAAATAACTTGGGTTTGGATAAATAAACATCATACCACTATCAACATCCATTTGGCGCCTAAACATCAAACCTATAGCTCGATCTTCTGGGGTGGCGGCTAGTTCAACCCTAAATGTAAAAACTTTTCCGTTACTGCTAATGGCGGCCGAGTCAACGCTGCAGGCTGAAAAACCCGCAGTTCCCATAGCAAACAAAGCCAGCAAGGATATAGCCGCGCAATTTTTAAATTTAATGACTAACAACTCTTTTTTTTCAATATACGAACCTAATGATAACGAATTTTTATGGCTGAAGGCGTGTCACATGCCAGTTTGACTCGACGTTAGCACGCGACCATCTATATCTGTCGTGTAGCCTATCCGCTCCATCCGCCCAAAATTCAATTTCCGTAGGTATTAACCGATACCCACCCCAAAAAGGAGGCCTTGCTGGCTCGTTCCCTAGAGAAACAGAATAAGACTTAAATTTACTTTCCAACTCTTCTCGAGATTCCAAAGGAGATGATTGACGAGATGCCCACGCACCAATTCTACTTTTTAGAGATCTAGAAGCATAATAACTGTCAGCTAAAGAACCATCCTCAAGGACTACGTTCCCACGGACCCTTATTTGTCTTCGCAATGACTTCCAATGAATAGCAAAGGACGCCTTCTTCGAGGCCTGTAACTCTTGGGACTTAACGCTTCCATAGTTCGTATAAAACACAAAAGAATCTTGGGATATATCTTTTAATAGCACGATTCTAACGTTGGGTAAGCCTTCGCTATCTACACTGGCTAAAGCAATAGCGTTCGGGTCATTCAACTCTGTTACCTCCGCCTCCAAGAGCCACTCTTTAAAAAGTTTAATTGGGTCTTCTCCAGCGAAAATATCTCTTTTCGTGTCCATTTCATAATATCCTTAGTAAACAATATAAATCAATTTTATTTAAGTTTTAAAAAAAAGAAAGATCTCGTAGCTTGATCCCGTACTTTCTTTACCATAAGTATTTAATAAGTTGTGAAGTTAAGAGGTAAACTATGTCAAATAATCTTATGAAAGGCAAACGAGGGCTGATCATGGGTGTGGCAAATGATAAGTCCATTGCTTGGGGAATTGCCAAAGCCTGTGCTGGCCAGGGGGCCGAAATTGCCTTTTCTTATCAGGGAGAGGCTGTATTAAAAAGAGTAACTCCATTAGCCAAAAGTCTTGGATCAGAAAAAATAATTGAATGCGATGTTGGAGATCCTGAATCCCTTGATAAACTTTTTGGAGAGTTAAAAAGTTTTTGGGGTAAAATTGATTTTGTAGTGCACGCCATCGGTTACTCGGATAAAAACGAGCTAAGGGGGAGGTATGTTGATACCTCACAGGGAAACTTCCTTAAATCAATGGATATATCTGCCTATTCATTTACAGCCGTTGCATCTAGAGCAGAAAAAATAATGCCAGATGGAGGCTCTCTACTTACTTTAACTTACTATGGTGCCGAAAAAGTCATGCCTCACTATAACGTGATGGGAGTAGCTAAAGCTGCACTGGAAGCCTCCGTAAGGTATCTAGCTGAAGACTTAGGAAAAGACAAAATTCGAGTTAATGCCATATCTGCTGGACCAATAAAAACCCTCGCTGCCTCAGGTATTGGCCACTTTAGATATATTATGAAATGGAACGAGTACAATTCACCCTTAAGACGTACCGTCACCCAGGAGGAAGTTGGAAATTCAGCTTTATACCTGCTTTCAGACCTGGGTTCTGCCGTAACCGGCGAAATTCTGCACGTTGACGCTGGATATCATGTAGTGGGTATGAAAGCGGTAGACGCACCGGACATAGAGAAAACATGACCGATCAACTCCCTCATGAAAAAGGATTTCATATAAGTTGGGATCAGATACACAGAGATTCTCGGGCACTTGCTTGGCGATTGGACGGACAAGGTCCCAATGACGGAAACTGGAAAGCAATAGTAGCGATAACCCGGGGTGGAATGGCACCAGCGATGATTATCGCGAGAGAGCTTGACATACGTATAGTTGACACTATTTCTATCAAATCATATGACCATCAGTCTCAAGCATCTGCTAAAATCCTAAAAGAACCCTCACAAGAATTAATGGGCGATGGGACAGGAATAATAATTATCGATGATTTAGTCGATAGCGGGAAAACCTTAGAAGTTGTAAGACAACTTTTTCCTAAAGCACACTATGCAACGGTTTATGCAAAACCAAAAGGGCGGCCATTGGTTGATACTTTCATTACGGAGGTTAGTCAGGATACTTGGATATTTTTTCCTTGGGACATGGC
>JAQBUS010000317.1 GCA_027623875.1 Pseudomonadota bacterium | reverse complement strand
AAGTGCCCTTTGGACCCCCAAAATTTCTGAGCGGCGGTTTTTTAAAACGTCCGATTTTACAATGTTGACTTTGTTAATTACTGGGGCAGCTTTGTAATATGCTTCTTGTGGCACAAGAATGTCTAGTCCATCTTTTTGAGGGATCGACATCCAGGTGCCTATAGACATAGTCGTCGCGTCAATTCGGTTAGCTGCAAGTGCTTGGGCTCGCACACTGGGTTGGCCCAAAGTCACTATGCTTAGATCATCCATCGATAGACCAGTAGCTTCTATTACCTGCGTGCTAAGAGAGTGATCCAAGCTCCCGATCCGACCGACTCCAAAACTATGGCCTTTTAAGTCAGAAATAGTTTTTATTTCTGACTTGCTTGCTATGAGAAAGGGTATCGACTTGTTTGGAGACCCGATTGCTATAAGGGATTGGTCTCCCTGAGCATGAAAAAGGAGTAAGGCCTTGACACTTACGTTTGCCATTTCGCCCTCTCCGGCAATTAACGCAGCAATAGCCGACGGCGTTTGCTGAACCCGAACAAGCTCAACATCTACTCCTTCGCGAGAAAAATAACCGAGCTCTGCTGCGAGATCCAGCACCGAATTAGGAACCAAAGGCGGTTCGAGATGTGTAACGATTAAACGAAATGGTTCTGCCTGCAAATTGGAAACATACCCAGCCATTACCAATGTAATTAATATTTTACGGATAAAAATCTTTATAAACATCTTAAAAAACTCCTTTATAACAAATTATTAAATTTGTATTAAGTATATAATCATACATATTAGGCCTTAATATATACTAACACTTTTAAACTAGTATACTCAACTAAATTGGTTTTTCTATGATTTTTTTTATAACCAATAATGGAGTGAATTAAAAAAGCAGTGAATTGCTCTCCGATTATTTTAGTTGGTTATGAATAAAACTATTAACTTACTGCAATTGCAGGGCATAATCACTCAGATAATTGTCTATTTTGAATGGATGAGAATTGCTCTATAAATTGAAAAAAATTTGAAACTCTACTTTTTACGCCGCCAAATATAACGAGATCGGTAAGAAGGGTTATTATTTTGCAAATGGTGAATAAACGTAATATACTCAAACTTGAATTATCTTGTTAAAGACCCTACTCTCAAATGTGATATGATACTCAATAAGCATCCTGTTGATAGATAGAGATAGGCAGAGCCCTGCCGAAGATTGTTAGGGATAAAATGAAGCTTAGTCCCTATAGTGACGATAAAATCAATAAATAACTAAAAGGACAAAGTATGCTGAATAAATTCATTATAACGATATTTGCAACATTTTTTTTAAATTCATTTGCCATTGCAGAAACATTCGAGATTAAAATGCTCAACGAGGGTGCAGGTGGCAAAATGATATATGAGCCGAATTACCTTGCAATAAACATTGGTGATACAGTTTTGTTTCTTCCTACTTCAAAAGGGCATAATGCTGAAACAGTAAAAGGTATGATACCGGATGGAGCTGAGAAATTCAAAAGCAAAGTAGGCAAAGAATTTTCTGTAACTCTAATGAACGAAGGTATTTACGGTATCAAATGTACGCCACACTATTCTATGGGTATGGTTGCTTTGATTCAAGTTGGAGCCGCGGTAAACCTTGATGCGGTTAAGCTCGTAAAACAAAAGGGTAAAGCAAAAGGGAAATTTAAGTCACTTTTCGAACAGGTAAAGTGAACTGATACTTTTTTTGCCAAGACGGGCTCGTCCAAATTGCCGCAACTCAGCCTGGTCTCAAGGCCGATCGTTGTCGTTACGCAGGCTATTGCTGCCTTTGGTGCTTACGGCTTAATCTACCAGGACTCTGGCAATACGAGCATCCTAGTTATGATAGTTTGGGTTCTTGTGTGGCGGTATGGAAGAAAAAATTAACGAGAGATTTCCTAAGTAGAAGTAACCGAGTTAACAAACAAATGTTTGGGAAGTTTAGCTATGGCCAGAATTGTTACATTCGCAGTTATCCTGATGTTCACTGGACCTGTATCAGCGAAAGATTCTAATAAAGGAATGTCTACAGTAGCTCAGCATGAAGCGGGACCTTCCATTGCATCACAGGCGGACTTGATTGTCGAGGGTGCAAGTGTCTACCGGAATCAGTGTACCAGATGTCATGGACGCAATGGTGAAGGCCAACAGTATGGCCACGATGCTGCACCTCGGCTTCACGGAATTTTGGCCCGTCTGTCGGTCAGAAGGATTACAGTTCAAGTCATCCAGGGTGGTTCCTATATGCCACCATTCAGTAGTTTGACTGATCGGAAAGTAGCCGCTGTCGCCACCTATATCCGGAACTCGTTCGGCAACAATCATGGCATTGCAACTGAAGAGGAAGTGGCTGAGCATCGTTGAGAACAATGAAAGTGGCGGCACTTGTGCAAACCTACAAGATGGAATTGGTTGCGGATAACTGCACCCTAAACCAATTGTAGTCTTGGGTTCCATATGGGTTACAAAAAACTGTCGCTTAACGGTGAATTTAGCTCTGATTTAGTCCGTTTTAAGGTACTCAGAGCTTATCTCTTGTCCAAAGCGGAGACCGCATTCAACTCTATCTCAGTCTATGCATAATTCGTAGCCTTTTTGCTCAATTCTGTGTCTTAATCAGTCGCTAATATGGCCAGTGAACCTTGTCAAAAGTTTGTAGGGGTTACTGAGCCAATCTCATACCAACGAGAACGTAAGGCCATGCACCCTGGGCCCCGAACCAAGTGCCGCGCGCCGCGCACCTCGGGCCTTTAGGGTTAGTGCGGTAGTTTCATTGGGGG
>JAQBUS010000316.1 GCA_027623875.1 Pseudomonadota bacterium | reverse complement strand
AACAAAACTTAACAAAGGAGCTAGAATAAAGCCAACTTTGTCAGCTCCTGCCGGAATCACTAACTCTTTAAAAATATACTTCAGAGCATCAGCAACAGACTGTAAAAGCCCCCACATACCTACTACGTTAGGGCCTCTACGCATTTGTACGGCAGCCCAAATCTTTCTATCGCTGTAAACTAAGAATAATAAGGAAATCATAACAAATCCTATTACTGCGAAACATTGCAACACTACGAGAAATAATACTCCAAGGTTCGTTGTCAGAAAATCACTCATCTACTTTCCTCGGGAAATTAATAGTTATATCAAACATCCGTTACTCCGTAGCAACATCAAGCGAAGTTCGTAACTTTGCACGACTGCTCAATTCGGACATTACTTTACTCGCTCTGGCTATAGGGTTCGACATGTAAAAGTCAAAGTTAGAGTACTTAATAGTTTTATTTTTTAACTTTTTTATTTTTATCGGGAGCCACTCATTTTCTGGAATATCGTTAGTGTTAGCTAAGTGAGGGAATTCTTGATAAAGCTTATCACGAAGCGACGCCTGAGTGTCAAATGGTAGTGGGCATCCAATCACACCGGATAAAGCTCGCAGAATTGCCCAATTTTCTTTTGCTTGCCCTGGTGGAAACCCCGCTCTTATCGCAAGCTGAGGTCTGCCTTCAGTATTAACATAAATACCGTTCTCTTCTGTGTAGGCAGCAGACGGAAATATTACATCAGCTCTATGCGCACCTCTATCTCCGTGAGATCCCTGGTAGATAACAAACGGGCCCTCCGGGATATCTTGTTCATCAACCCCTAAATTAAAAACTACTTCTGCCTCATTAATTACAGAACTTATACCATCTTCACTTACACAACCTATATCAAGGGCACCCACCCTGCCAGCGGCAGTGTGCAATACCAGAATGCGTTTAGATAAAGCCATGCATTTCGCTATAATGGCATGAGTATCTCCCTCGCTCAAAGCCCCCATTCCTATAATTATAATTGCATCTTCTGTTAACTCTAACCTCTCAAGAGCGTTCCTATCTTCTCCTAAGTGTTCATACGAGTAAGTTAATTCAGTTTTAGGTCCTATTAAACCTACTCTACACCCATTTAACCATGCCTTTCTTATTCGAGAATTAAGCACTGGAGATTCATTAACTGGATCGGCACCTATAATTATAATTTCTTTTGCTACATCAAGCTCTTCAATGTTAACGTTCCCTACATAAGCGGAACGATTATCCGAGGGAAAATCAACCCCATCAACCCTACATTCAATGGAGCCTTTCAAGTTTTCTATCAATTTCTTTAAAGAATAAGCCGCCTCTGTCGAAACAAGATCTCCAATAAGACCGGTTATTTTTTTTCCTCCTATCGCTTTTGCTGCCGCTTCAAGTGCCTCGTCCCATGAAGCCGCTTGGAGTTTCCCATCACTTCTAACGTAGGGGACATCCAATCGTTGCAATCTCAAACCATCCCATACAAAACGTGTTTTATCCGAGATCCATTCCTCGTTAACCCCATCATTATTGCGCGGAAGGATCCGTACAACCTCCCGGCCTTTAGTATCCACCCTTATATTGGCACCCAATGCATCCATAACATCTATCGTTTCAGTTTTGCGTAATTCCCACGGCCTAGCAGTGAAAGCGTATGGCTTTGAAACCAAAGCACCAACGGGACACAAATCAATTATGTTTCCTTGTAAGTTGCTATCTAAGCTTTCTCCTAAATAGGATGTTATTTCCGAGTCTTCTCCCCTTCCAGTTTGTCCCATTTGAGAAATACCAGCAACTTCAGTAGTAAACCTAACGCAGCGAGTGCAAGATATACATCTTGTCATATGTGTGTCCACTAGAGGTCCCAAATCTAAATCAACACTTGCACGTTTTGCCTCACGAAACCGGGAGAAATCTACTCCATATGCAACCGCCTGATCCTGGAGGTCACATTCACCTCCTTGATCACATATCGGACAATCTAAAGGGTGATTAATCAGTAAAAACTCCATAACGCCCTCTCGAGCTTTCTTAACCATTGCTGAGTTAGTAAGAATTTCTGGGGGCTGTCCATCCGGACCAGAACGAAGGTCTCGAACCTGCATCGCACAGCTCGCTGTTGGTTTTGGAGGTCCTCCAACAACTTCCACTAAACACATCCTACAGTTTCCAGCAATCGACAAGCGTTCGTGGTAGCAGAAACGCGGGATTTCTACACCGACATCTTCGCAGGCCTGAATCAAAGTCATTCCCGGATCAACCTCAACAGTAGTTCCATCAATACTTATTTTTCGTAGTTCAGTCATACAGAAATTCCGTTTTTTTTGTTACTCGCCATTGTCACATTCTATCTAAACATACAGGAGATCACTAGATTACTTTGGCTCACATCGAGCACGGAATAATAAGCCTTTAGATGTCTCCTGAAAAATCCAACTTCCTGTAGCATCCTTTTGCCAGTTCACGTCAGAAGAGCCAAACCTTACAAGGCAGTACTTAGTAGCTTCATACCTTACAGACTCCCTTACTTGTTCAACACCATCACCTTTATGTTTTACGTTTATTAATATATCTCTTGGATCATTACCGGCTTGCAAAGATGCCTTATACGGCAGTCGTTTTTGGGGTTCGATCTTGTTAAGTTCTCGATAGTTCTGTATTGGAGAACAAGCAAAAAGCCAACTTGTAGTTAGAAGTAAAAAGAAATTTAAAAGATTTTTTTTCCTTAACAAAACCATAACTAAATAACCACCGATGTGGCAGGCAACCTACCCCTTTTAAACTTAATACGATCCTCTATCTCACTCCTAAA
>JAQBUS010000315.1 GCA_027623875.1 Pseudomonadota bacterium | reverse complement strand
GTATGCAACCTTAGGCCTCAAAGTAGGGGCTCGGTTCAAATATCTTCAAAAAACGTTGGAGATCATCCAATAATAAGCCCAAACTATTTATCTACTGAAAATGATAAATTAATTGCCGTGCGCTCTATAAAGATTACCAGAAAAATAATGTCACAAAATTCGATGAGCCCCTATTTTCCTAATGAATTAAAACCAGGGTCTAACAATCAAACCGATGAAGAACTAATAAAATCAGCCGGAGATATCGGGAGTACAATATTTCACCCTGTTGGGACTATTCAAATGGGGACCTCTGATCAACCATTGGATTCTAGACTAAGAGTAAAAGGCATAATGGGGTTAAGAGTAGTTGACGCATCGATAATGCCAACTATTACAAGCGGAAACACTAATTCTCCAGTAATTATGATAGCAGAAAAAGCATCCGACATGATTAAAGAAGACGCCAATTACTAAATAATAAGTAAAAACTTATAAATTAAACTAGTCTAAGAGAGTAGAAATACTAAAAGGATTGACCATAGAGATTACTTATTACTAACCTACAAGCTCTAAACCACTAAAAAAGTATGCTATTTCAACCGCAGCAGTATCAGTTGCATCTGAACCGTGAACGGAATTCTCTCCAATGGACAAAGCAAACTCTTTTCTAATAGTTCCCTCGCTGGCTTCGGATGGATTTGTTGCCCCCATCACTTCTCTATTACGAGCTACTGCATTCTCTCCCTCGAGAACCTGAACCACAATGGGTTCAGAGGACATAAACTCACAAAGTTCATCATAAAAAGGACGCTCGCTATGAACCCCATAAAAAACACCCGCTTGCATTTTGGTTAAATGTATTCGCTTTTGAGCGATCACTCTCAAGCCAGCCTCTTCAAACTTAGCCACAATGGCGCCAGTCAAATTTCTTCTAGTGGCATCAGGTTTTATGATACTAAATGTTCGTTGTATTGCCATTTTAAATTACTCCATAATATTCAAGTTGCGCAGTAACACGACAATTAAGAAGTGAAAACCCATGAATTGACATGGAGCTAAAGCTAGGTCAGAGAGCCCTAATGATAAATTTAAATGAATTAAAATACTCCATCGAGGGAAAACCACTATTTGATGGTGCCTCCGCAATAATACCCTACGGTCATAAAGTCGGCTTTGTCGGAAGGAATGGAAGTGGTAAAACCACTCTATTCAAGTTAATTTTAAAGGAATTAATTTTAGATTCTGGCGAAATCACTATTCCAAAAAATTCAAGAATTGGAGGTGTTTCTCAAGAAGTTCCTTCATCATCGACATCACTCCTTCAAACAGTCCTGGATGCGCATAAGGAGCGTGCAAGTTTATTATCTGAGTCAATTAATTGCTCAGACCCAGAAAGAATTGCTTATATCCAAAACCGTTTGACAGATATTGATGCCTGGTCAGGTGAAGCACGGGCTTCATCCGTATTAGCTGGCTTGGGTTTTACACAAGAAGAACAGCTTAAACCGTGCTCTGACTTTTCCGGAGGATGGCGCATGAGAGTGGCTCTAGCTGGAATTTTATTTTCAGAACCAGACTTGCTCCTTTTAGACGAACCTACAAATTATTTAGACCTCGAGGGCGCGTTATGGTTGGAAAATTACCTTACGAGCTATCCGCACACAGTCATTATAATTAGTCATGACCGTGGTTTATTAAATCGTTCCGTAAACTTAATTATGCACTTAAATAATAAGGCCCTAAAGCTTTATTCCGGAACTTACGATAGCTTTTCAAGACAAGTTTTAGAGCAGCGAACCTTACTTATCTCTCACGCAAAAAAGCAGGACCTACGTCGAGCGCACCTTCAGAGCTTTGTTGACCGATTTAGAGCAAAAGCAACAAAAGCAAAACAGGCCCAGTCTAGACTTAAAATGTTAGAAAAAATGCAACCGATTACACTACCTGATGATGCCGCTAAAATTGCTTTTAAATTTCCAGAGCCGGAAGAGCTTGCTCCACCAATTATTAGGATTGAAAATGGCGCTGTAGGATACAATGGTACGCCAGTTTTACGTAACCTTGACCTCCGAATAGATCAAGATGATAGGATTGCACTGCTCGGAAGAAATGGAGAAGGCAAGTCTACACTGGCAAAATTTTTATCAGGCCGCTTATTGAAGATTTCTGGTACTTTTGTAAAATCCAGTAAATTACGTGTTGGTTTTTTTGCTCAACACCAAGTTGACGAGCTAGAAATAAATCAAACACCACTTGAGCATATTAAGACAATTCGACCAAACTTGGACAATTCAAAACAACGAGCCCTTTTGGCAGGCTTTGGCCTAGGGTCAGAACAAGTTGAAACCATAGTGCTAAAGCTATCTGGGGGACAAAAAGCAAGGCTTTCATTGCTGCTCGCAACCATTGATTCGCCGCACCTGCTTATCCTTGACGAACCGACAAACCATTTAGATATTGAAAGTAGAGAGAGCCTTGTAGAGGCTTTAACCAGCTACTCTGGGGCTGTCATCCTTGTAAGTCACGATATGCACCTACTATCCTTAATAGCGGACAGACTTTGGCTAGTTAAAGATGGTCTAGTTACGAATTTTTTAGGTGACTTAGAAGCATATAGAAAGTTGCTGTTAGAGGCTCCAACAAAAAAAATTCAAAAAGAGAAAAAAGTTCTCAACGTAGAAAAACTTAACGGACTTCAAGCAGATGTTCGTCGTTGCGAACAAAGGTTAGAAAAACTAACCGAGATGCAAAACACTTTAAGCAAACGACTAGGCGATCCTAAAGCCTACGAAGAAAAAATGTCTGCGAGCCTTGTTGCCTGGCAAAAAAAA
>JAQBUS010000314.1 GCA_027623875.1 Pseudomonadota bacterium | reverse complement strand
AACTTGACAATATTTGGGGGATTTATTGTTATACTCTGCTTAGGTGTCTACCTAATTACCTACAAACAACAAAAATAACTTGAGTCAAAACTAATACTATTTAAAAAAAGAAAAATAATGCATAGACTCAAGAAGCTCTCTTGTTATACGATTATTCAAAGTACCTAATTTTTTCCTTAGCAAAAATACAAAAACTATATACCGAGATAAAAAACTGTTTTGTTAACACCTATCACTTTAAAAATTTCAAACATCTACATTCCATCCGAACGTCGAACTGAAATCAATCTGAAAGAGGTCGAGGAGCTAGCAGAACAAATGATTGACGAAACTGTCCTTAAGCCAATTAAGGTTCGTAAAGGTAAAGATAGATATGTTCTTATTAGTGGTATTAATAAATTAGAAGCCCATAAGGCTCTTGGCGAAGACACCATTGAAGCAATCGTCGTCAAAGCTCGTCAATTTTAGCATCTGATACGCTCGGTTAAACTAATAAAGCTAGTTTCAATCCAAATGCTGCAAATGCCACAGCGAAAAAACGCTGAATCCATTGAGCTAAAACTGGCGAAGCAATTACATAATCTCTAAAACGCGAGGCTGTTGCCCCATAAATTAAGAATATTATAAGAGTTAAAGCCATGAAAATAACGCTCATAGTAAACATTAACTTAAGAGGTGCCGCTTCATTAATTGGTATAAATTGAGGTAAAAAAGCCAAAAAGAACATTGATAACTTGGGATTCAAAATGTTAATCATAAATCCCCTAAAACATATTCTTATAAAACTCGTTTTATCCTTTGGTTTATCGACAGTTATAATGCCATCTTGCACCCATATTTTAAATGCTAAATAAAACAAATACATAACGCCACTAACTTAAATAGTTGGAATATTACTTCATTTACATTTAGAAGAACGGAAATTCCCAAAAGGCTAGTCAGTATATGAGGTAATATACCTAGCGTACAACCAAATGCTGCTACAGAGCTTGCAACTCGGCCTCTGAACAATCCATTTGATATAGTATAAACAACACCTGTTCCAGGAACTAGAACTACTATGAGTGAAGTAATATAAAAATCATATGTCATTCTAATAGCCCCCTGTGCCCAACATCGAAATTTCGAAATGGACTCCAGGTAAGTTTACAGCTGGACGAAACCAAATTGCAAAGTGCTGCCATATATTATCTGCTTCAGCCACTTTTAGAAATCTAGACGATTAAACAAGTCGCGAAATCAAGGGAGATTTCGTAGTGCTTCCCATTGCTTGGATGGGAGAGTAGGTCTTATAGGAGCATATGCAAAAATCCTATATTCTCAATGGAAACAAAATGCTGTCACTGTAGTATGGGTCTATTTCAAACTTTTATTTAATTAATACAACTGTTGGCCACTATCACCTTACAGGCTAACAAGTTATAACTATTTTTCACCATTGCAAGTCAGGAGCTCAACACTCTCTCAATGGCAGACATCCAGATCAAAAAAAATTTGGTGCAGATATCCATGTGGCAAAAACTTTTAAACAAGGTCCAACTATTGCTTGCATTTCAGAAAAATAAATTTCTGTTAGTCATCAACAGCTTAATGACTAACTTAAAAGAAGATATACCCCGATCCTTACTGTTATTTAAAACTCTCCTTTATATTTGTAGTATATTATTAGATAAGTGGTCAATAATTTGCTGCAAGGATAATCATCATGGAAATAATAAAAAATATCTTTTTTTTAATAGCTGGAATAGCTTGCATCGTGGTTTATCGAACCCTAAAAAAACGATGGGGTAAAAAAAAATAAACGATGTTTAGAAGAATTATATTTTATGTAGGCACCGTATGAGTTTTGATTATATCATAATTGGTGCTGGCACAGCTGGTTGTGTGCTTGCTAACAGGTTAGCCTCATGCGGTAAGTATAAGGTTCTTCTGTTAGAAGCTGGAAAAAAAGACAACTATCACTGGATCCATATCCCAATCGGTTACCTTTATTGCATAGGAAACCCCCGAACAGATTGGGGGTATACAACTTCACCCTCAGCCGGCTTAAATGGAAGAAGCCTAATGTACCCAAGGGGTAAGGTGCTAGGTGGCTGTAGCTCCATTAATGGAATGCTCTACATTAGAGGCCAAGCAGCAGATTACGATTTATGGCGCCAAAAAGGGAACGTAGGCTGGGGTTGGGATGATGTACTCCCATACTTCAAAAAATCAGAGAATTATGTAGATGGCGACTCCGAATTTCATTCAACAGGTGGTGAGTGGGAGGTCAATAATCAGAGACTGAATTGGCAGATACTTGAGAAGTTTAAAAGCGCCTGCAAAGAGTATGGAATTCCGGAAACGGATGATTTTAATACAGGTAATAACGAAGGGGTTGGTTATTTCAAAGTTAATCAAAAAAATGGTTTTCGCTGGAATACAGTCAAAGCTTTTATAAGACCCCATAAAAACAACAAAAACTTAAAAGTTATTACTCAAGCCAATGTGGAAAAAATTCTGATTTCTGAAAAACGTGCAGTAGGAGTCCAGTATAGAAAAAATGGAATCGTAGACAAAGTGAATGCAAATAGGGAGGTTCTTTTATGTGCTGGAGCCATCGGTTCACCTCAAATCCTTCAGTTATCAGGTGTAGGCCCAGAAAAACTATTGAAACAAAATTCAATAAAGGTAATCCATGATAGCCCACAAATTGGTGAAAATCTACAGGACCACCTTCAAATTCGCTGCTCTTATAAAATTACAGGTGCAAAAACTCTTAATACTTCATCAAAAGGTTTATTCGGAAAAGCTAAGATAGCACTTGAATACGCACTACAC
>JAQBUS010000313.1 GCA_027623875.1 Pseudomonadota bacterium | reverse complement strand
CTTCAATCTTGGTGCTACTACCTCTAACCAGGTGTTTAGAAAGAAATTCAAATCCTTTGAAATTGGATTAAATGCGGCACTGTCAGAGACTAAAAGGTTTATTTTTAGATCTTCTTCAAATACATTGGAAAATTCTGAAGGAGGTGTGCACTCCTGGGGTGTTCGGGATGCCGTTTTTTCACAGGCCGTTGCTGGTTTTGAATTTCAAATAGGTAAACCAAAACTAACTTTTGGAGGATATCTCCCTAGCGAGCTTACAAGTGGAAACGTTAATATTCTAATGCCCGCCGGGAGAAATAATGCTGGGCAAGTTTCTTATAATAACCAGAGTATTAAAATTCAGCGGGAACCAAAGTTTGGAGCTTTTATAACAGCCAGTATCCCCCTTCTATCTAAAGATAGATATTCAGGAGATTTAAATTTAGCTCTGCAGCAATCTCCTTACGAGCATGACAAAGTTGGGACAGGATCATTCGCATTAATGTTAAAATTCTAGTTCTGATGATATTCGGGAGTTGCGTAAACCTTGATACATCAGACCAACCATCTGGGTCAAAAACCCGGCTGAGTGTTGAGTTTAAAACAACGCTAAAAGAATGTCATTCAAAAGGAATTTTCTATGGTGTTTTGAATAAAAAGACTTATGAGAATAAAGTATTCCTTGATCGAGAAATTGATGACCTCTTGGTCTCGCATCAAACGAATGTCCCCGAAAACATCAGGAGCTTTCGGGCTGAAACATTGGGGTATAAAAATGTCTTGATAACTGGAAAATATGCAGGAAGCACAGCTTATTTATTTAACGTGAAAGCAAGTAATGATTTAAAAAAAATTATGTTTGAGATCAATTTTATTGATAATAAAGATGTTGGTTTGTCGTTTATGAATCATCCCTTTTGGGCAGGAAAAGTTCCAGAGCACTGTGAGATTGTTTTAATCAAATAGTCCATTAGTTCGGTAAGCTGATTAGGCGGAAATTAAAAAGCTATTGGTAATAAAACTTAACCTAATGTGGACCTTATTTTATCAACGGTACTAAATATAATTTTTGATGCTTCCATATCGGTTGGCATGCTTTGGCTGGAAAACCACGCAACTGAGATTTTCCGTGTTCGATCGATGAAAAGGAATTGGCCGTGAATTCCCCAAGCATAAATTAATGGATTTTCTCCACGCTCAATATACCACTTAGACCTGTAATGCATGTTGGGGGTTCTAAATTGTGCACAGAAATTACCATTTTTCCAAGCGTTCATATCGCCATTATTCTCTATATCATCTATCCAGTTCTTAGAAATTATTTGATTTTCACCACGCTTGCCATCATTTGCTATCAACATACCTACCCTCGCCAAGTCACGAGCGGTAAAACACTTACCTCCAGCTGCTCTTGAGCCTCCAATGCGATCAACTGTCATATATGAAGCTTGTTCAGCCCCAAGAGGTTGCCATAGAAGGTTTGACACAAGGTCAGCATAACGGCTGCCCGTAGCTCGTTCAAATATCCAGGCTAACAAGTCGGTATTCGGAGAAGCATATTGAAAGTTAGCCCCATGTTCTTGAAAGCTTTCCGTCAACTTCATCATGAAAGATCTAAGGTCTCCCCCTTCCACACCAGCGGGAACAGGGTTCCAATTTCCAGCATATCTATAGTCTATGATAGGCCCGTCAGTTTTAAGATAGTCCTCATCAAATAAAACACCAGTTCTCATATCGAGAAGATCACGTATTGTTGCTCCAGAGTAAGCCGTTCCAGCGAGCTCAGGAATGTAAGAAGTAACTTGGTCACCCTCTTTAATTTTTCCAGTTTCGTTTAGAGCGCCTGCTACCAATCCGAGGATAGATTTTGATACTGAAAATAAAATATGTTTAGATGAAGGGGTCATGCCATTCCGATATACTTCCTTAACTATTTTGTTTGACTGGAGTACTACTACGGCGTCAGCTGATGCGGCATCCATAGCGGTCTCGAGATCAACTGATGATAATGAATTTGGTTCCAGCTCTAGCGGCCATATATTTTTGGAATCATTTGGAATTTCCGCGGATGGTACAATCTCTTGAACATGATGAAATGCCCATTGACTATATGGTGTAGATCGCCAGTTAGCTAAAGTAACTTGATCCTTTGTATTGGCTGGAAAGCCTTGCATCACAGTAGACATTTTATTCCCCTAGCTATTTTTTGTGCTATCAAATTTCAGGTTATAATACGGTATAAGAAAATCAAACTCTAATTTATAACAGTTTTTAGAATTAAAAAGATAATCGCTGAGATTACAGCGGCGGCTGGCACTGTAATCACCCAAGCAGCAATTATAGTTGCAAAATGACTTCTCCTTACTAATTTGCGACGTTTCTTTTTTCTTTCAGAAATTGTCTTAGATTTTCCTTTATTTGAAAGAGCCAAACTTTTAGCTCTTCTTTCAGACTCCCACTCTCGATAAAAACCAACTCCAAACACTGCTCCAACGGCTATATGGGTTGAGCTAACTGGTAAGCCTAACCAAGAAGCAAAGATAACCGTAATAGCCGCAGACAGTGCTACACAGTATGCTCGCATTGGATTCAACTTTGTTATTTGGTTGCCAACAACGGCAATTAACTTTGGACCAAATAGAAAAAGGCCAAAGGAAATACCTAATGCACCAATAGCCATTACCCAAATTGGTATTCCAACTTTACCAGCAACAGTACCAAATTCAACTGCATGGACAATTGCTGCCAAGGGTCCGACTGCATTGGCGACGTCATTGGCGCCGTGTGCAAATGATAATGGGGCTGTCCTAGATAACTAGTTTAAATACCTTCTAACCCATTGT
>JAQBUS010000312.1 GCA_027623875.1 Pseudomonadota bacterium | reverse complement strand
CCAGATTACTTCACTTCTGAATGGGGACCTGGTCCTAGTATAAAGATGGCATTTGAAGAAGTTTGTAATTGTGATTTAAAGTATGTAGCAGGAGATTTACTCCCCCGCCTATTGATTGAAAGAGATAAAATAAAGGCTGACGTTGTGATAGGTCTTAATACAGACGTTACTTTCAAAGCACGGATGCTTGATATTTTTATTCCACATGGGCAGGACACAAGCGATTTAACTATCCCAATAAAGTGGATCGATAGTATTTTCTTACCATTTAACTGGTCACATACAGCATTTATATTTGATAACACGAAGCTAGATAATCCTCCTACTTCATTTGAGGATTTACTAGATTTACCCGAGGATACTAGGATTATAATTCAGGACCCTCGAACCTCAATTTCCGGATTAGCTTTTGTGTTATGGGTAAAAGCTGTTTTTGGTGATGATTCAGAAAAAGCATTTTCTCGCCTGGCACCAAAAATTTTAACGGTAACTAAAGGTTGGTCAGAAAGCTACGGTATGTTTACGGAAGGCGAGGCGGATATGGTTCTTAGCTATACTACATCTCCAGCATACCATATAATTGCTGAGCAGGATAACACAAAATCAGCTGCTATTTTTGATGAAGGTCATTATTTTATGGCTGAATTAGTAGGGATGACTAAAAACTCCAGTGAGCCTGAGTTAGCAAAAAAGTTTATGAACTTTATTCTGTCCGAAAGATTTCAGGGGATGATTCCAACTGCGAATTGGTCTTTTCCTACTAAGCTTGACGCGAGTAAATTACCTGAGGGTTTTGCTGGCCTACCTTTACCTCAGAAGGTTTTATTTTACACGGAGGAGGAGGCTGAACGTTACAAAGACATAGCCATTCAAGAATGGTTAACGGCATTCCAACGATGAGATTGAGCCTTATTGGGGGACTTATCGTAATCTCCCTAATAATTTTCTTAACTTTTGGTACGCTATTAGCTGTAACCTTCAGAATTGAGGGCTCGTTTATAATGGACCGCTATGATTGGGGCGTAATAAGATTTACTTTTTTACAGGCGTTTGTTTCGGCAGTAACCAGTCTGATTCTGGCTATTCCAATATCAAGAGCTTTAGTCAGGCGAAACTTTATAGGACGAAAAATTTTAATAACCCTTTTAGGCGCCCCATTTATATTACCAATTATTGTAGCAATTCTTGGTCTTATAGCAGTTTTTGGTAGAACCGGGTTTCTAAGTGATTTTCTTGGTTTTTTTGATATTAAACCTCTAACTCTTTATGGATTACACGGGGTAATAATCGCACATGTATTTTTTAACCTTCCATTGGCAGTTAGATTATTATTGCAGGGTTGGTTATCAATACCGGCCGAACGATTCAGATTGGGACAGGCACTTAATTTCTCAGCCTTAAATTTTTTTAAACACCTTGAAGTTCCAATGCTATCAAGATTTGTGCCCGGCGCTTTTCTTTTAATATTTCTGATATGTACTACAAGTTTTGCTGTAGCTCTAGCTCTGGGAGGAGGACCAAAAGCGACGACGGTAGAGCTTTCTATCTATCAAGCATTTCGATTTGAATTTGATCTGGCTAGAGTTGCTATTTTGGCATTAATACAGTTTCTTATCTGTGGCTTAATTGCTGTCTTGTCTTTTTGGATCGCTCTACCTACGTATCAAGGCTCTGGTCTAGATCGAGTAATTCCGACTAACTCGCAGGGCAAGATTATCGATTTTATTTTTATACTTGGAGCTACTTTGTTTTTAGTTCTTCCCCTATTTATGATTATTTTTCGTGGCTCTCTGGCGCTTTTTCTTTTACCAGACTCTATTTTTATGGCGGCGTTTAGATCAATATGTGTGGCCCTTTTTGCATCAATTCTTACAGTAGTTATGGGGTTATTTATAGCTTCACTTTTAGTGTATCATTCAAAAAAATTTGAAATCATTGGGTACCTACCTATCGCTGCATCTCCTTTAGTTATTGGGGTTGGATTATTTATTATGAGTTATCAATGGATGGACCCAGTGAGTATTGCTCTGCCTGCAGCTGTTTTAATTAATGCTCTGATGTGTGTGCCGTTCGCCTTAAGAGCAATTTTGCCAACCTATATTGATATTGAAAAAAATTATGGACAACTGGCTGATAGCTTAAGCATGTCCGGTTGGGCAAGATTTAGGTGGCTTTTGTGGCCTCGGCTTAGAAGGTCAGTTGGTTTTTGTATGGGCTTGGCAGCAGCACTGTCTATGGGAGATTTAGGTGTAATTGCGCTATTCTCTGACCCTGATCACTCTACGCTTCCACTGGAGATTTATAGGCTAATGATGGCATATAGAATGAACGATGCTTATGGAGCTGCCCTTCTTTTACTGCTTTTAAGTATTTCGTTGTTTTGGATATTTGATAGAGGGGGTCGCCTTGATGCTAACCCTTAGTTCTATTGTCTATGATGTAAATAAATTTACCTTAAGTGCCAATTTTCACTTACCCAAGAGATCTAGGGTTGCGATTATAGGCCCATCAGGAGCCGGGAAATCCACACTTCTGTCGATAATTTCGGGTTTTACTAAGCCCTGCTCGGGAAGGGTGATGTTAGACAACGAGGATATTACCCGGGTGCCTCCCGGGCAAAGAAAAGTAACATCTCTTTTCCAGGATGGTAATCTCTTTCCTCATTTAACAGTTGAACAAAATATAGCGTTAGGTATTCGACCAGATTTAAAATTAAATACCTCCCAAACTTTACTACTGGAAGCTGCAATAAAGAGGGTTGGGTTATCAGACGTCTCGAAGCGTAAACCCAATACTTTATCTGGAGGTCAGCAGAGCCGAATTTCTCTTGCCAGGGCGATGGTTA
>JAQBUS010000311.1 GCA_027623875.1 Pseudomonadota bacterium | reverse complement strand
AAGAGGAAGGATACTTCTGGCACTATAACTGACTATATCCTGTTGTATTTCAATAAAACTATCTCTTGAATGAACAGCTCGGCTACTAATGAGTGAGTCCAGTCGTTTTATTCTTTGTGTATCTCCGAATGAATAACTAACATGATACGGGAATGCTTTATAATCAATTTTGTTATTAGTGTTTCCTAGGTATGATTCAGTTTGTTGTGAGAATTCAGGGTTTGAATTATACGGTTGGGAACCATTCCATCTATTAATTTCAAGCCAGCCCTCAGAGGGAGAAAGCCCTTTGGTTTTATTAAGACTATTTCTTTTTGGTATTTTTCCAATTGTTTTCATTGCTATTCTGGTTTTATCTATAGCAATTAAATTTTGAGCTGGAGCAATGAACCCTTCGCCTGCTTTTAATATTTCTTTTACATTTTTTGCTTTCATTATCCTAATAGCAGCCTGAAGAGTTGTGTTCGCCTCCGATAAAGAAGTCCAGCTAAGGGAAAGCTTATATCCTTCTCGAGAAATTGACTTAATTTTAAATAAATCACTTGTTATCACGGGCCCATTTTGTGTTTGTTGGATTGATATGATTTTAGGGTTAGAACCTTTAATATTAATTATTTCTTTTCGATTTTTAAATTTTAAATATCCGATTTCACTTTTATATTCATTTGAATTTTGTGGATTTACTTTTTCAAAAAAAAGATCCTGATCGTCTACGTAAGATGTGGTTATTCCCCAACCAGTGTTTTCTGTACGGCCGCTTAAGATTGAAGGAATACCAGGTATAGTTGCCCCAATTACTCCACCACTCTCAAGCTCTAATCGAGCCAAATACCAAATTGAGGGAGCAGTAAGTTTCAAATGAGGGTCGTTAGCGAGTAAAGTCGAGTTGGTTGTCGATCTTTCAGGAGAAACAGCAAAAACATTTGATGCACCAGCTAATTTTCGTAGTTCTGATGCATGGGATAATTTTAAATGTTCCTCTCTAAACTTTAATAAAGAACTTTCTTCTAAATCAATTTCAACATCTGATTTCCTAAAAGGTGTTTTGGCAAACGTATAACCTTCTCCAAACAAATCATTCATTTTTTGTGAGGTTAAAAACCTCGCAGAAATGGTTTGGAGAATTTCATCTTTTAAATGACCGGAAAGTTGCAGTGCCATTAAGTTAATTATTGCTAGACTGTCTGCTGGTTGCCACAAGTCAATTTTATTTGAAAATATAAAAAACTCCGGCGCTCCGCGACCTAAAGACCTTTTATTTACAATATCCACCCATTGATTGATCCCATTTGAGTAAGCCACAAGAGCTAAGAGTGTATCTGAATCTTGCGTGGTTACTGATTTTTTAGCAGCTTCATAAATCCCTAATTCTCTTAGTAATATATCAGAGTCGAGTGTGTCTATTCCAAAGATTTCGCTTAATCTTCCTTGTGCAGTTCTTCTCATTAGCGTCAATTGCCATAATCTATCTTGGGCGTGAGCAAAGCCCAAACCAAAGAATGCATCATTATTATTAGTGGCCATTATATGAGGAATATTCGATTTATCTCTTAAGATTTCGAATTCGTTTTTCACTCCTGAAACAACGTATCTTGAGTTGTAGTCTGGAATGGACCGAATCGTTAAAAAATAGCTAAGGCCTAAAATAACTATAAATAATACTGACAGCCCGGTAAAAATTCTCCAAGCCCATCTAAAAATTGACAACATGGCTATCCAATACTAGACCTCAAGGTATTAAGTTTACGACAAAAATATATTAATTTCAAACACTCAGAGGTTTAAGCTATGAAAAAAATAGGTTTTTTAGGTTTGGGAGTTATGGGCTACCCGATGGCTGGTCACTTAGCAACGCGTGGATATGATGTTGTTGTTTATAATAGGACAAAAGCCAAGGCTCAATCTTGGATTGAGGAGTATCAAGGAAGTATTGCTGATACACCAAAAGATGCTGCGAGTGGAGCTGATGTCGTAATAGCATGCGTGGGAAATGACGAAGATCTCCAGGAGGTGTGCTTGGGGGAATTTGGTGCATTTTCTGGTATGTCTAAGAATACATTTTTTATCGACCACACTACGGTCTCTTCTAAGGTTACTAGAGAGCTACATGCCTTGGCAGCAAAGTCTGAAATCGGATTTATTGATGCCCCTGTATCTGGAGGTCAGGCTGGTGCTGTAAATGGGCAGCTCGGAATTATGTGTGGAGGTGATCTTGATAAATACAATTTGGCCGAACCTATTATGAATACATATGCTAAAGTTTGCAAGAGACTTGGGGATTCGGGAGCGGGCCAACTGACAAAAATGGTCAATCAGATATGCATAGCTGGCTTGGTTCAGGGGCTCTCTGAAGGCTTAAATTTTGCAGAAAGAGCTGGGTTGGATGTAAATGAAGTTGTTGAAGTTATTTCTCAGGGAGCTGCCGGAAGCTGGCAGATGTCTAATAGATATAAGACAATGAAAGAAGGTGAATTTAATCATGGATTTGCTGTCGACCTGATGAGAAAGGATCTTGGGATATGCCTCGGCGCCGCTAATGAAAATGGTGCTAACCTGCCAGTTACAGCCTTAGTGGATCAGTTTTATAAGGAAGTTCAGGCTTTAGGTGGGGGAAGATGGGATACATCTTCTTTAATCGCCCGTCTAAGATCCTTTAATTGATTTCAAGGTATTATTTGGGAGTATTTCACACCTTCTAGGCTAATTCCGGTGGCTAATCCTTCCTGGTCGAAAATAACTCCAATGACGGGAGCGGTACTACCTCTGAGGTCAATTCCGACTGATGAAGCCTCAGAAGAAAAGGCAAAGCTGAAATCTGCTCCAATATTATAGCCAAACGAATTTCGAAAA
>JAQBUS010000310.1 GCA_027623875.1 Pseudomonadota bacterium | reverse complement strand
CAAAAAAAACTGGAAATTACGTTATTTTTGGTAAAGTTGTAGGTATTTATATTGACGATTTTTATATAAAAGATGGTCTTTTTGATGCAGCTTCGGCCCGCCCACTGGTGCGTTTGGGTTACATGGATTATGGCGTCGTAGGCAAAGAGAACACCTTTTCAAAAAACCGTCCGGCTTTAGACCAAAATGGCAAACTTCAGGATGTACAAGAGTGGGACGGAAAATACAGATAAACTATATCCTAAAATGATAAACTTCTCTAACTTAAAATATTAACTTTGGCAGACATTCCATCCCCGACCGGGTCTGCTCCACCATCAAGACAACCATCTTTATTAATTTTAACCGCATGAACTCTTGGGTTTATGTAACTGGCTGGATTTCTAACTGTCTTATAACCGAAACTCTGGAGATCTCTTTCAACTGATCTAAAAATCCGATTTGAAACCTCGATAGAGTTAGACGTGACACAGAACCTGGGTGCCGAAACAGCTTCTTGAGCTGTCATCCCAAAATTTATTACGTTTATAATACTCTGCAACACACCCATTGTAATTGTAGTCCCACCCGGAGCTCCAAGTGCCAACCTAACCTCGCCATCTTTTAACAATAGAGTGGGACACATAGCAGTAAATCGAGCTTTTCCAGGAGATATTGAACCCGGGAACCCAGGTCGCGGATCAAACACCATCATACAATTATTATACATAAAACCCAACCCATCAGTGACCACTCCCGAGCTAGACCCAAGAGAATGAGTCAGATTAACTACATTCCCTTCGCTATCAGCAGCAACCAAATGAGTGGTGTCTTTGCTCTCTAGGTTGCCGGCATTAATTCGTTTCACATCAGCTTTTTTACCACGCTTAATTCTGTCTGCCATTTTTTTTCCGTAAGCCTTACTACTTAATTCCTCGATAGGGACATCTATATATTTGGGATCCCCCATTCGTTGATCCTTATCAATAGTAGCAATTTTCATCGCCTCTGAAACAACTGCTATGTATGATGCTGAATTATGTCCCATGGATATCAAATCAAAATTTTCTAATATATTAAGCATCTCCAAAATCATTAAGCCACCGCCCGGTGGTTGATTGGTTGCCACTTCATAACCATGGTAGCTTCCCATCAAAGGTTTCGCATCCTCAACACTGCAATTCGCCAAGTCCTCGAGCCTTAGTAAACCACCATTTTTTTTCATATCAGCTTCAATTCTTTGTGCTATCTCTCCAGAATAAAAAATTTCCGATCCTTCACGAGCTATACGTTTATAGATCTCTCCCATATCTGGGTTCTTATGGATGTCTCCAATTTTTTTTACTTCACCAGCCTCAGTAAGATAAATTTTTGATGTTGCTTCAAAAGAGTTAATCCGTGAGACACCCGACATTCTGCCAGCAAATTCAGGCGCCAACCAAAAGGCGTGCATTTTAGGTCTGATAGCAAAACCATTAAAACAATAGTTAATAGCGGACTGCATTAATTCGCTCAGGGGCATAGATCCATAGGTTTTCAAAGCCAAGTCAAACGCCTTTAAAGTCAAAGGTGTAGTCATGGATTTATACCCAATTTCGTTAACTCTACCTTTTAAAACATAACCAAATCCATCATCACATTCCCTCTCTATGAGAGATTCCCACATTGTTTCACTTGAAAACTTAGGGGCCCTCCCGTGAAAATCAATTCCAAAATGGCCACCCTGCTTTGGCATAAAAAGTTGCATCGAGCCGAAGCCTGCAATCCCACACATCTGTGGGTCAACCACGGTTTGAACGAACGCTGCTGCTATAGCAGCGTCAACAACATTTCCTCCACGTTTAAATACATCTATTCCAGCTTCAACAGCCTCAGGTTGGGGAGCTACCACAATTCCAGAACTCATAAAAAACCTCCAGTCAATTTTCTTGCTTAAATCACCTCTACTTTAGTTTAGAGTTTCTATAAGTCTCTTTAAAAGAGTCATTCGCGGAATCAGTGACGAGACAAACATATGCTCGTTAAGCGTATGTGGTCCGATTCCATCGACACCCAAACCATCCAATGTAGGAACGTCTTTCGCTAAAAAGCTACCATCACTCCCACCTCCAGTATGAATTCCCTCAAGGTCAAAACCAATCTCACTTGCTAATAATTTCGCATGTTCGAATAGGTTTTTACCCCCTTCGGTTCGTATGAATGGCGGACGATTAATTCCCCCCGAAACCTCGACATTAATATCAGTGTCTGATGATTTTAGGCTCATTAACTTATTAGAAATTTCATCTGCGATTTGAGAGTTCTCAACACGTAAATCAATAGTAGCCTCGCAATAATCTGGAACTGTATTATCCGCACTACCACCTTTTACTTTTCCAACATTTAAAGTCAGACCTCTTTCATAGTCAGTCATATCCTCAATCACTAAAATCTGTTTGGCCATTTCTTTGATGGCGCTCTTACCATCAAAATGAGATACACCTGCGTGCGCAGCTCGACCTCGAGTTACGATTTTAAATCTGCCGACCCCACGCCTACTTGTAACAATTTTTCCGCCATTACGTGCAGGCTCTGTCACAAGTACATATTTAGCTGACATTCCAGCCTCTTCTATCAATTGTCTCGAAGTGGGGCTCCCAACCTCTTCATCAGAGGTAAAAAGGATGTGCACTGGTAATTTGGGTTTTTTCTTACCCTGAGATATAAGCTTAAGTGCTATAAAAGCGATATAGGCTCCCCCTTTCATATCTAAAATGCCTGGCCCCGTAGCAGTGTCTTCATGTACGGAAAAACAACCTTTTTCAAAGCTACCATGAGGATGTACCGTATCAAGATGTGAAAGAATTAAAATTCCTTTTTCGTTTTTTCCAGAA
>JAQBUS010000309.1 GCA_027623875.1 Pseudomonadota bacterium | reverse complement strand
AAACTGAATACAAAAACCATAAAGATAGAATTAATTTTATAGGGTCATTTTTAAATTCTTAAGAATAAACAGAAGCCGTAAACCCAATAAAAAACATACTACGCCAAGACCCGCCACCAGTCCCATCCAAACACCCGGGGCACCATACCCTAAATAAATGCCCACAAAATAACACATCGGGGCACCTATTATTAAATATCCAAACGCTGCAACAAACATCGGTACTTTTGTATCTTGTAAGCCTCTTAAAATACTCAGAATCATCACCTGGCCGGCGTCGGTAAGTTGATAAATAGCACCAACAGTTAATAAAGAGACCCCGATGGCTATTATATTTCCTCGCTGTGGATCTTCTGGATTCAAAAATAAACTAACTATTACATCTGGGATTGTTAAAAAAACAATAACTGTACAGAAGACTACTGATAACGATAAAACACTGGCTCCGATTATAGCGCCTATAAGGCTGCTACCATCTCTTACCCCAAGAGCGTAACTTACCCTGACTGTTGCCGCCTTACTGAGTCCAAGGTGCAGCATAAAAGTTAATGCGACCACCTCCATTGCAATGCCATGAGCAGCCAGAGCTTCTGTGCTTACAAGCCCCATAAAAAAACCTGCTGACGCAAACAAAAAGGTCTCTGCCAAATGTGTTAAACCTATTGGCCAACCAAGTCGAAAGACCTCAATAAAAGCATCCCAGTCTACTTTGTATATTCGTACAAAAATAGTATGGTTTTTAAGTTCTTTGTGTTTGCTAATATACAACACTACGGCCCACAGGGCAATTAATTGTGCTGCTACGGAGGCTACAGCTGCGCCAGTTAAGCCAAGTTCTGGAAACCCAAGTTTGCCAAAAATAAATATCCAATTTAAACCTGAATTTAAAACGACAGAAATCAACGTAATCCACAAAATCGCTTTTGTTTTCTCCAAAGCAGAAAGGTAACTGCTCAAAACCATAATAAGCAACATGGGTGCCATAGCAATTACCAAAACTCGTAGATACACAGCAGAAAGTGCTGCAATCATAGGATCTTGACCTAGACTAAGAAATATTATTTCTGACCAAAACAAAATTGGAAAAGTCAGCACCACAAATATAACTGAAAGCCACATTCCCATACGCGTAACTCGTCTAACTCGAATATCATCGCCTTTGCTTGCTGCTGACGCCACCATAGGCATCACAGCAAACGCAAAGCCTAACCCAAAAGTCATTATGCTAAAAAAGAAAACCCCAGATAACGCGCATGCTGCAAGCTCAGGAATTCCATACCAACCGAGCATAATAGTGTCCACTATATGAATAGAAAACTGAGCCAGGTGGGTTCCTGCCAGGGGTAAGCCAAGAGTTAAAATTGACTTAAGTTGCGGTTTCAAGTTTTGAAGCTTTGACATATATAGCCGTTGACTTTCAAATTAAGTTAAGGAAAAAAACATAAATCTTAAAAAAAAATATCTCAGATCTTCCATCTGACCATTGTGTCTGTCATACATAGTTATAATAAAAAAAAAGAGCAGTAAACATGGATAAAGATCTTCTCTCATCAGTGGGATTAGACAAGTATGACGCCTCAGCTATCGAGGTGTTAGAAGGTCTAGAGCCGGTCAGGAAAAGGCCAGGAATGTATATCGGCGGGACTGATGAACGCGCCATGCACCATTTAGTTTCCGAAGTATTAGACAACTCAATGGATGAGGCAGTTGCAGGATTTGCGAATAGAATAGAAGTAGAGCTATTGTCGGATAATTCAGTAACGATTAGAGACAACGGTAGAGGTATTCCAATAGATCCCCATCCGAAATTTCCCAACAAGAGTGCCCTAGAAGTTATAATGTGTACTTTGCATGCTGGAGGAAAATTTTCAGGAGACAGCTATCAAACCTCTGGTGGATTACATGGTGTTGGGGCCTCAGTAGTTAACGCACTTAGCGATAGAATGCTCGTGCAAGTGGCAAAAAATAAAGAAATATATGAGCAATGTTTCTCCCGAGGTATTCCACTAGCGCCTATCAAGAAAATAGGCGCAACTCCTAATAGGAGAGGTACAACAGTTACATTCCATCCAGATCCAGAAATTTTTGGTGAACACAAATTTAAACCTGATAGGTTGATTAAATCAATCAAATCAAAAGCTTACCTGTTTTCTGGTGTTGAAATACGTTGGAAAAGTGAAATTGATGATGGACAAACTCCAATCGAAGCAACTTTTCATTTTCCCGGGGGATTGTCTGACTACCTTAAAGAAACATTAGAGCAATCATCCACATATTCTGATGATAATTTTCACGGTACAGTAAATTTTCAAGAGAAATTCAAACTACCTGGAAAAGTAGAATGGGCCATCAACTGGACTCCGGCAAAAGACGGCTTTATTCAGTCATACTGCAACACTGTACCCACACCAGAAGGTGGAACGCATGAGGCAGGGTTTTGGAGTGCCATTCTAAAAGGAATAAGATCTTATGGGGAGTTAATTTCAAATAAAAAATCTTCATTAATAACCAGAGAAGATCTTATTACTGGAGGCTGCGCACTAGTATCATGTTTTATAAGAGAGCCCGAATTTGTTGGGCAAACTAAAGATCGCTTAGCAACAGTCGATGCACAACGCTTAGTCGAAAATTCTGTCCGAGACCATTTTGATAACTGGCTAGCCGCCGACAACAAGTCAGCAGGTGCTATTTTAGACTTTTTAGTACTTCGAGCAGAAGAGCGCCTCAAAAGGCGTGCAGAAAAGGAAACGGCCAGGAAATCGGCCACAAAAAAACTAAGGCTACCTGGGAAGTTAGTGGATTGCTCCTCATCTACACGAGCAGGAACGGAACTCTTTATCGTAGAGGGGGACTCA
>JAQBUS010000308.1 GCA_027623875.1 Pseudomonadota bacterium | reverse complement strand
GATCCAAACCAAATTGGTGTTTGGGTTCCTTCTAATAAAGCTTGATGGTTAAGTTTAGGGAGAAGCACATCAACTAGCTCTAGTTCCTCTAACAATTTTTCCAACAAGGCTGAAGAGATATGCTTGGCAAGTGCAGGATCATTTAAATTATTAATTTTAATGCTTTCAGAAATTTTATTCCTATCTGCCCGGTCCATAATTTCTAACCTATTATTAATTAAGTCATAGCAACCAATAAAATCCCTTCCTGTACCAATCGGCCAGCTTGCAGGAGTTACATCAATTGCTAAATTTTCTTGAATTTCGTCAATGATTTCAAAGTTATCACGGCTTTCTCTGTCCATTTTATTACAAAAAGTAAGGATAGGAAGATCCCTTAGCCGACATACTTCAAATAATTTTTGAGTTTGGCTCTCCACCCCTTTAGCTCCGTCTATTACCATTATTGCAGAGTCTACAGCAGTGAGTGTTCGGTATGTGTCTTCGGAAAAATCTGAGTGTCCAGGTGTGTCCACAAGATTAAACCTAAAACGATTAAAATCAAAAGACATTGCTGACGCAGAAACTGATATGCCACGATCTTGTTCCATTTTCATGAAATCGGATCTAGTTCTTCTGGCATCGCCTTTTGCTCTAACCTGGCCGGCTAACTGAATTGCTCCACCATATAAAAGAAATTTTTCGGTTAATGTCGTCTTTCCAGCATCTGGATGGCTTATTATTGCAAAAGTTCTTCTGCGTGAAATTTCTTCCGGTAAAATCATTTTAGTAGAATTATTATCTGACATAAATTTTGTATAGAGAGGAAGCTAGTTTAGTGCAATCTATCGTTAGTTGTCATTCCAATATTGGAAATATTCATTTACAAAATAGTTACTACCAGAACATCTTTATAAGCTTTACATTCTTTTTTTAAATTTCTTTTATAAAACCACTGTTCTGGGCTCAACTTGTTTATTAACGGATTTAATTTTCTTGATCGGAAGGAGTGATAATGGACTTAGGAATTAAGGGTAAAAAAGCACTAGTTTGTGCTTCCAGTAAAGGTTTAGGGTTTGGATGTGCTGAGTCTTTAGCAGAGGCAGGCGTGAATTTAGTATTGAATGCTAGGTCTGAGGGCCAACTCGAATTAACGGCAGATTATATTCGAAAAAGATACGGCGTCGAAGTTAAAGCTGTTGCTGCGGATATTACGAGCGATGAAGGTAGGTTTAGGGTCATTGAAGCGGTCGGGGCTCCAGATATACTTGTTACAAATGCCGGTGGACCACCTCCGGGTAGTTGGGAGGATTGGGACAGAGACGATTTCATTAAGGCGTTAGATGCGAACATGTTAACGCCAATAGCGCTTATGAAAGCTCTAATTCCTAGTATGATTGAAAAACGTTGGGGAAGAGTAGTCAATATAACAAGTGCCTCTGTGAAAGCCCCTATCCCTAGATTGGGTTTGTCTAATTCATCCAGATCCGGACTTACAGGCTATGTAGCTGGAACCTCTCGGCAGGTAGCTCGCTTTGGAGTAACAATAAATAACCTTCTTCCTGGTGCCCACGAAACGGATAGAATTGCTACACTAGTTAGCAGTGTGTCACAAGATCGGGGGGTTAGTGAGGGAGAGATCAGGGCCGAAATGCAGGGCTCTATTCCTGTGGGGCGGTTTGGAACACCACAGGAATTTGGCGCAGCTTGCGCATTTTTATGTTCATTACATGCTAGTTTTATCGTTGGACAAAATATTTTATTGGATGGAGGTGGAGTGAATGCAACATTATAAATTCATGTTTAACTATTTTTACAGGTGACTGTTTGAGTTTGAGAAAATAAAATAGGGTTGCTCCTAAAATCTTCTACTGATACCACTTTCTTTATTACCTGATCGTTTTACTCTGGAAAGGGAAGGGAAAGTTGATACCTAGATTGCAATTAACCGGTATTTATAAAGCGTTTTCTAGTAAGGCGGTTGTTGATGGTATTTCACTAAGTCTAGCCCCAGGACAAATCACGTGTCTTTTAGGTCCTTCTGGGTGTGGAAAATCTACAACTTTAAGAGTTATCGCTGGAGTTGAAAAGCAGGATAGTGGAGAAATTCTCGTAGACGGTGTAGCTGTTTCCAATAGTAGTTTACATGAGGCGCCAGAGGATAGATCCATTGGTTTGATGTTCCAGGATTTCGCACTTTTTCCACATTTGAACGTTTTCCAAAATATAGCTTTTGGGCTTCAAACTAAAAACAAAAACACTGACATTCGTGTTAACAGCCTACTTAAGAGAATGGGCCTGGTAACTTTATCAAAGAAATATCCCCATGAGTTATCTGGAGGAGAACAACAGAGAGTAGCTTTGGCTCGGGCAATTGCTCCACGGCCAAAAATCATGCTTATGGACGAACCTTTTTCTGGTTTAGACGCCAGACTTAAAGATAACATAAGGGATGAAACTTTACAGCTTTTAAAAGAAGAGGGTACGGCAGTTTTATTAGTCACTCATGAACCTTATGAGGCAATGAGTATGGCCGATGAGATTGCCTTAATGCGAAATGGGAAGATCATCCAACAGGGAAGCCCTTATAATATTTACAACTCACCAGTAGACAAAATCGCTGCTGCATTTTTTTCAGAAATTAACGTTATTAGCGGCTGTTCAGAAGGGTCTCTAACTGACACTCCTTTTGGTAGGTTTCTTACTCCAGGTCTATCTGATGGCTCGAAAGTAGAAATCGTAATTCGCCCGCAACATTTAAGAATAGATTTTGACAGAAAAGGAAAAGGTCCTAACCCGACTTCTGAAGAGGGTGTCCCAGCTCGAGGTGAGGTTGTGCGCTCCCTGTTCATTGGGCGAGAGAGCTTGGTTGAATTTAGGATGGAATAC
>JAQBUS010000307.1 GCA_027623875.1 Pseudomonadota bacterium | reverse complement strand
GAGCCTCCTGAACCTCTAAAAGTTTAACATTTTTTCCAATCTCAAGTTTATTATTTTTCAGATCCTGCCGAAAGAAGCGTGGAACATAATAAACACCACCTGCTTTTGGACCCGTGCCCGAAAGTCCTTCACCTCCGAATGGTTGTGATCCAACAATCGCTCCAATTTGATTTCGATTGACGTACATATTACCAACATTAATTTTTGAACTAATTTGCTCCACCCTATCATTAATCCGTGTGTGTAATCCGAAAGTTAAACCATAGCCACTAGCGTTAATATCGTCTATAATTTGATTTATTTCCGGAGCCTTAAAGATTGCCACGTGTAGTACAGGCCCAAAAATTTCTTTAGGGATGTCCATAATCCCGTTAATTTTTATAACAGAAGGACCCACAAAATATCCTTCATTTGGAACGGTAAGGCTTTTCAATAATCTGCCTTGATTATTTGACAATTCAATATATGACACAATTTCTGCCTTTGCAGTTGAAGTAATCACAGGCCCAATATCTGTCGAAAACTCCCACGGATCTCCGACTAACAACTGGTCCATTGCACCGTAAAGCATATGTAAAAACTCTTCTGCAATGTCTTCTTGGAGATACAGCATCCTTAGGGCTGAGCAACGTTGACCTGCTGACTGAAAAGATGATGCAATAACATCTTTGGTTGCTTGTTCAGGTAAGGCAGTAGAATCAATGATCATCGCATTTATCCCACCAGTTTCAGCTATAAGAACCGTATCAGGTTCAAGGTTTGCCGCCATTGACCGGTTAATACTTTGAGCAACTGCCATTGACCCTGTAAAACAAACACCTCTTATTCGGGGATCAGATATCAATTTACTCCCGACGACCGAACCTTTTCCGGGAGTAAACTGCAACACATCTTTTGGCACCCCTGCCCTATGCATTAGCTTCACTGCAACAGAAGCTATAAGTGGAGTTTGCTCGGCTGGTTTCGCAATTACACCATTGCCAGCAGCAAGTGCTGCAGCGATTTGTCCAGTGAAAATCGCTAACGGAAAGTTCCAAGGTGAAATACAACAAATTAGTCCGCGGGGGGACTCATTTGAGAAAAGGGTTCCCTGTGCGGCATAGTACCGAAGAAAATCTACCGCCTCACGAATTTCTGTAACGGCATCGATTGGAGTTTTTCCAGACTCACGACACAAGAGAGCAAAAAATTCACCGCTATTTTCTTCAAAAAGATCAGCTGATTGTTTAAGTATATTAGAGCGTCGGTTGACTTTGCAAGACTCCCAACTCTTCGCTCCATTTAAAGCTAAGTCTACCTCACAAAGTTCTGTGTTTTGAACCAAACCAACCTGTTCAAATAAATTAGCTGGATTGAAAGAAATTTCACCTTTACCTAAAGAAATTTCACCTTTACCTATTGAAACCTTCTGGGAAATTAAAGGTTTTGCTACCCAAGTCTTTTTAAAAAATGGTTCTCTTCCTTTATTAAAGCAGATTAGATCATCGATATTTCTTAAATCCCATCCAGCTGAGTTAACGCGCTCCGGTTTAAACAAATTAACTGGATTAATAATAGCCAAATTCTTTTGTGTTGCATTCTTTTCCAGCTCATCAAAAGGATCTGCGGCAATAACTTCGGCTGAAACAGATAAATCAGAAATCTGGTTAACGAATGAACTATTAGCACCATTTTCCAAGAGACGCCTGACAAGATATGCTAATAAATCACGGTGAGCGCCAACAGGAGCGTATATGCGACACCTTATATTTTCGTGCTTCATAATAGCTTGATAAAGTGAATCCCCCATTCCGTAGAGTCTCTGAAACTCGAACGTGTCATTGTCTTTAGCCATTTCCAAAATTGCGGCAACAGTATGAGCGTTATGGGTTGCAAACTGTGAGTAAATAACGTCAGGCGAGCTTAATAATTTTTTAGCACAAAGAATATAGGAAACGTCTGTTGCACACTTACTCGTAAACACAGGAAAACTATCTATCCCGTTAACTTGAGCCACTTTAATTTCTGTATCCCAGTATGCACCCTTAACTAATCTAACCATTATTTTGCGGTCTAATTCCTCAGCTAATACTTTAACCCAATCAATAACGGCACCAGCTCGCTTACCGTAAGCCTGAATCACAATACCAAAACCGTCCCACCCCTCAAGTTCAGGGGACCTAAACACGCCCTCAATTATATCTAAAGAAAGATCCAATCGATCAGCTTCTTCTGCATCGATATTAAAACCTATATTGGCATTCTTAGCTAACATCGCCAATTTTTTTACACGTGGGATTAATTCTGAAATGACACGTTTATTTTGTCCGACTTCATATCTTGGGTGTAGAGCCGAAAGTTTGACGGAAATTCCTGGGTTGGATTTGATATCACCCTTTTTTGAATTCTCTGCGAAGGAGTTGATGGCGTTCGAATAGGAATCGAAATATAAAGCAGCATCAACATCAGTAAGATCTTCCTCTCCAAGCATATCATACGAAAAAGTATATCCTGTTTTGCGGAAAGCTTTACCCGACATGAGAGCTTCTTTAATCGTTTGGCCAAGAACAAACTGATGACCCATTTCTATTATCGCTCGCTTAGTTAGTCTCCGAATTACCGGCTCACCAAGTCGTTTTACTATGCCACCTAAAATATTGGTTAGAGTGTCCCCTTTACGCTTTTTTAAAACTTTACCAGACAGCATAAGCCCCCACGTTGAGGCATTAACAAGCGCAGAACTTGAAGCGCCGAGATGTTCATTCCAAGAGGAATTTGAAATTTTATCTTCAATGAGTTGGTCAATTGTCCGGCAGTCAGGCACACGAAGTAACGACTCCCCAAGACACATCAACGCAACCCCCTCTTCGGTCGACAAGCCGTATTCAG
>JAQBUS010000306.1 GCA_027623875.1 Pseudomonadota bacterium | reverse complement strand
ATAGCAAATCATGAGGAAAATATGGAATATCAAACCCTAAACCTTAATATTAAAAAAAAATTGGCAGTAATTGAATTTAAGAGACCAGAAGTTTTAAATGCCCTTAACTCGCAGATGAGAGCCGAAATTTTAAACGCAGTGAAAATTTCTGAAGAATCAGCCAGCTGTTTGGTTATAACTGGTCAGGGCCGTGCTTTTTGCTCTGGGCAGGATTTAGGAGACCGGGTTAACATATCCGACATAGATTTAGAAAGAACTCTTCGGGACGAGTATCTTCCTATGCTAAACGCCATCTATAGTTGTAAAATCCCTACAATATCTGCCGTAAATGGAGTGGCTGCTGGTGCTGGCGCCAATCTTGCCTTGGCAGCGGATGTAGTGATAGCAACGGAATCTGCTTCGTTTATTCAAGCGTTCACACGTATAGGTTTGATACCTGATGCGGGGGGATCTTATTTTTTGCCACGTCAAATCGGTGCGGCTAAGGCAATGGGAGCATCACTTTTTGCGGAACCTATAAGTGCACTAGAAGCAAGTTCTATGGGAATGATTTGGGAATGCGTTGAAGATAAAGATTTTGAAGAACGATGGAATAAAAGAGCTCTATATCTAGCGAATGGGCCAACCCAAGCTTTTTCTCGCGTTAAGACAGTAATTAAAGATAGCTTCAATAACACCTTGGAGGAGCAACTCAAACTTGAGTCAAAACTACAAGGAGAGTGTGGTAAAACATTTGATTTTAAAGAAGGGGTTTTGGCATTTCTTGATAAAAGAAAGCCAAAATTTGAAGGTCGTTAATTTTTATCTATCTTTAATGTTTAAGTAGGCTCTTTTTTTCTCACCTATGTATAGTTGACGTGGCCTTCCAATCTTTAATTTCGGATCACCAACCATTTCCTTCCACTGGGAAACCCAGCCGACTGTCCTAGCCACAGCAAATATTGGAGTGAACATCGACATTGGAAAACCTATGGCTTCTAAAATTATTCCAGAATAAAAGTCAACGTTTGGAAAAAGTTTCTTTTCCTGAAAATATGGATCTGCCAGTGCTACTTTTTCGAGTTCTCTCGCGACCTGAAGAGCCGGATTTCCTTGAACCCCTAACAAATCAAGGACTTCATCAGCTGACTTCTTAAGGATTTGAGCTCTTGGATCGAAATTTTTGTAAACCCGGTGTCCGAATCCCATTAAACGGAAAGGATCATTTTTATCTTTTGCACGAGCTATAAACTCTGGTATTCTTTCAACCGAACCAATTTCCTTTAAAATTTCAAGACATGCCTGGTTTGCTCCTCCGTGAGCGGGTCCCCAGAGACAGGCAATTCCAGCTGCTATGCAAGCAAACGGATTCGCTCCAGATGATGATGCTAATCGTACTGTTGAAGTGGAGGCATTTTGTTCATGATCTGCGTGGAGTGTAAAAATTCGATCCATGGCTCGGGATAAAATTGGGTTCACCTGGTAGTCTTCTGCTGGTACCGCGAAGCACATTTGTAGAAAGTTTGACGCATAATCAAGATCATTGCGAGGATACATAAATGGTTGCCCTGAGTTGTATTTAAAGGCCATTGCGGCAATTGTTGGCATTTTAGCGATCAAGCGTATAGAGGCTACTTGCCTTTGAAAAGGATCATTAACTTCCAGGGAATCGTGGTAGAAAGCAGACATTGCTCCAACGACACCTGTCATTACTGCCATTGGATGAGCATCTCGTCGGAAACCTCTGAAGAAGTGCATCATTTGCTCATGAAGCATTGTGTGGCGTGTTACCAAATTTTCAAAATTGTCCAACTCTAAAACTGTGGGCAAAACACCATATAATAATAAGTAGCAAACCTCTAAATAATGTGACTGCTCCGCGAGCTGCTCGATGGGATAGCCTCTATGTAAAAGCTCTCCCTTCTCCCCGTCTATGAATGTTATTGAACTATCGCAAGCTGCGGTTGAAGTAAAACCCGGATCATAAGTAAACACTCCAGCTTGAGTGTAAAGCTTGCTAATATCTATAACATCTGGACCCATTGACGGTGAGTAAATTGGCATTTCTATTTCACTATTTTCAAGTATCAATTTAGCCATTTTGTTTGTCATAGATATTTCCTTTTAGTTTCTTATTTTATAGTCCCGACTGAGAATTAGAATATAGTAGATGCCTATTTATGTAGGCGCTGCTAGAATAACCACATCCCTGAGCCGTGCAACGGTTTCTTCACGTTCCAGAACTAACATCATATCAACGATGCTGGGGGATATAGGTTTAGAGGAGAGCGCAATTCTAATTGGCTTAGCTAGATCCCCGAATTTAATTCCATGACGGTCGACAACTTTTTTTATAGTCAGCTCTAAGATTTCGTGTGACCAACTAACACTTTCAAGTTCAAAGATCAATTCTAATAAAATACCTTTATTGCTAATGAACAACTTTCTGACTTCCTCGTCGTCAAATATAAAAGGTCTAGATATTATTGAGAAATTGGCCTGTTCTAGTAAATTTGCTATTGTTTTTGCTTTGCTTTTCAGGAGTGGTATCGCTTTAATTATTAGAGCAATTTGACTGTCTGTAATTCCATCTATGTTATTGATGGATATGTAGTTGTTTAAATTTTGAAGTAAATCATCATCATCTGCCATTAGGATTTGTTGCTTATTTATGTAATCCATCTTTTTGGAGTTTAGCCTAGCTGGAGCTTTTCCTATTGCGCCTAAGTCAAACCAGGTTTGTGCTTGCACGGTTGTGAAAATTTCGTCGTCGCCATGACTCCAGCCCAATCTGCAGAGATAGTTGCGGATCCCTGCCGGTGTATAACCTAATTTTGCATAGTCAGTAAGATTTCGTGCCCCGTGTCGTTTACTTAATTTTTTCCCATCTTCGCCAT
>JAQBUS010000305.1 GCA_027623875.1 Pseudomonadota bacterium | reverse complement strand
CTGAAATCAATCGAACCACATCATCCATTTGGAAACGAACTTTATCTATAGATGAATTTGCAAAACGCGTAAAAGGCATTTTTGATGGGTCAATTTTCTCTACTTGCTTCAACCATTCTGAGGCCAGAGCATTAGCCATTTCCTTGGTAGGTAATATTAATGGATTTTTAGCAGGTGTGTTTAAAGGCTTGTCATCAAGAAAAATTCTAAAGCCTGAACCAACTTCGCTTCTAGCCACCCGTACCTCCGACCAAAACTTTTTGGCAGCCCATTCAGTCACAACTCTGCATCCAAATTGTAGTTAAAGCCATCTTAATATCGCTCGGCGCCAAAACACAAATATCTGCGAGCGGTTTTATAACCTCAGGAGAATGATAACCCCAAGATACACCTATAGTTTTAAAGCCAGCAGCTTTTCCCATATCCATATCAAAAGAAGTATCACCAACAATTACACAATTTTCTGGGGCTATACCCGTATCCTCCATAGCAGCATAAAGCATCGAAGGGTGTGGCTTAGAAGGATGATCATCCGCGACATGAGCAGTAGCAAAATAACTAGATAAGTTATAGAATTCCAAGATTCGGTTTAGTCCACGCCGCGACTTTCCAGTCGCGACACCCAGAACTATTCTTTGATCCTCCAGTAACTCATCCAACAATCTAAGGACGCCAGGAAACAACGGTGATTCAGTTTTATGAGGATCAGAAACAGAAGCAACAAAAAACTCCTTGTATGTTTCCGTTAACGTTTCATAAACATCTTGGTCTTGTTCTGGTAATAGATTTTCCATAGCTTGTGGAAGTGATAAACCTATAATTGATCGAATATCATCATTGCTAGGGACAGCTAATCCGTGTTGATCAAAGGACGAAGCCATTGCTTGTGAAATATGGGCTAGACTATCAACGAGAGTGCCGTCAACATCAAAAACCACCAGCTTCATTTTTGCCATTCCTCTGTAGAATCAAACGGGTCATTTGGTGCATCTGCATCAGTCCAACCCAGAAAATCCCACGTTTTTTTCATATGGTCCGGAAGCGGAGCAGTAAAAGTCATTTCTTCACCTGTTATTGGATGTTCTATTCTTAGAGATCGCGCATGGAGGTGCATTTTATTACTAATTTCGTCCCCAAGTTCTGAACCCCATCCGTCACCATGATTGTTTTGTCCCGAAAGTCCATATTTTCCATCTCCAACAATTGGATGTCCCAATTCAGCCATATGAGCACGTAACTGATGAGTCCTTCCTGTAACCGGAACCAATGCCATCCACGCAGCTCTTTGAGCTAAAAAACATAGCGTTGCATAGTCAGTGTGAGCTCTTTTTGCTCCATCCGTTTTAGTTATCTCATTTGGATGCACACAGTGCATCCTCTCTCGATCTGAATTACCCTCACCACCAGAGCTTTTAACCAATCCATACTTAATCGTTCCAATTTTTGGATAAGGGACGCCGGCAACAAGGGCCCAGTAAATCTTCCGAGTGGCGCGATGCCTAAACGCTTTTGTTAGCTCACTAGCCATAGCTTGGGTCCTAGCAAGAACCAGTACCCCTGATGTATCCTTATCTAATCTATGCACAAGTCGCGGCGTATCCTCTCTATCGAACCTTAAAGCCTCTGACATGCCATCGATATGCCGCACTTGCTTGCTACCTCCCTGGACGGGAATACCCGCAGGCTTATTTAATACTAAAAGATAGTCATCCTTATAAATTACGCAATTTCGGATCATCATAGCATCAGCTTTTGTGATATGAGATTCTCTAGCCAACTTTTCAATGGTTTCCGTTGACGGAAGTGGTGGTATCCGAAGTGTCTGCCCAGGAGAGACTCTTGAGTTAGATTTTACTCTACCTCCATTCACTCTAATTTCTCCTTTTCTACACATTTTTTCGATTCGACCTTGGGAAATATGTGGAAAATGCCTACGAAACCACCTGTCAAGACGTTGCTCCGATTCGTCAGAACCGACATCAATATATTGAATTCTACTCATCCGACTAAATAACGCGCTAGATAAATGCCCAGAAGCAAAGCTACAATAGAAAGGAAAATAGATAAGAAAAGATAGTAAATCGCTCCAGAAATTTCGCCTGCTGAAAAGAGGTTATAACTGTCTAACGAAAAGGCTGAAAAGGTTGTAAAACCTCCCAGTACTCCAATTAATAAAAGAGGTGATAAATTCATCAAATTTTTTTGAGTTAAAAAAATTACAAGAAAACCCATAATCAGAGAGCCAATTACATTAACGGAAAGTGTTCCTATTGGAAAACTACCTCCAAATGAACGCGTGGCGAAGAGTACAGATGCATATCTAAGCACTGCTCCAACTGCGCCACCAATTGCTACCTGTAAAAAAGTCCAAACCATATGTGCTCTGTCTGCGCTCCATAAGGCAATGTCAAGATTGTCGCTTACTTCTTAAACTTTTAAAATGAACCAACTTTTCCATTAGTTGCTTTTCATCCCCTTTATTAGAAGGTTCATAAAATTCATTTTCTGTTACAGAATCAGGAAAATAACTCTGCCCGGAAAAACTATCTTTAGTATCATGGTCATACAGATATCCATCTCCGTAACCTTGTTCTTTTAGGAATTCTGTTGGTGCGTTTAAAATATGCTTCGGAGGCATCACTGATCCACTTTTCTTTGCGGTCTCCATCGCCTTTTTATAAGCTTCATAAACCGAATTAGATTTAGGAGCTAATGCCAAGTATATTGTTGCCTCTGCCAATGCTAAATCCCCTTCGGGACTTCCTAACCTCTCGCAAACCTGCCATGCATCAAGACAAATGCGTTTCGAATTAATATCAGCTAACCCAATATCTTCGACGGCAATACGGGTGAGACGGCGAGCCAAATAATTCGGATC
>JAQBUS010000304.1 GCA_027623875.1 Pseudomonadota bacterium | reverse complement strand
ACAGTGCCATAAATCTCTTTGGCTTGATGCCAAAAATCATGAAAAGACCAATCCCATGGATGCCGCGGCTATAGAAAGGTTAGATGCAGGGAATGAGGTCGGAGAAGCAGCCAAAAAACTTTTCCCGGGAGGCATTGATATTCCGTTCATTTATGATGGAGGCTATCAAAAAATGTGCGATCTTACCTCAAAAGCGATAGAAGATGGCAAGCAAACTATTTATGAAGCATCTTTCATAGAAGATGGCGTCTTTATAAGAGCCGACATTATGAACAAGACCAGCAAAGGCTGGGATGTATATGAAGTTAAATCAGCCACAAAAATTCAGCCATACCATAAAGAGGATTTAAGCCTGCAGTGGTATATCCTTGGCCAAGTCAAAAATTTAGAATTACATAATGCTTATATGATAACCCTCAATAACACATATGTTAAAAAAGGGGTGATTGACTATGAAGAGCTTCTTAATAAAGATTGTTTAACTGAAGATGTTCATGTAAAGCAAAAGCAAATACAAAAAGAACTGAATGAGATGAAAAAAATACTTGCAAGCAATGATGAGCCATCAATAGATATTGGCGCACATTGCAAAAAACCTCATGGGTGCGGATATTTTGATAAGTGTTGGCCAGAAGATCACAAGAATATTAATTCAGTTTTTCGTCTTTATAGATATAACCTTGATAAAAAATTAGATCTTTATAATCTAGGCATAGATACGCTTGATAAAATAGGTGCTAATATTTCTTTAACAGGCACTCAGCAGAATCAAATTAAAGCACTAGAATTAAATGAACCTATCATAAATATTACTAAGCTTAAAAGTTTTAAGAATTCAATTCAATATCCCATAAGCTACTTTGATTTTGAAACTTTTACAGATGCTATCCCTCAATTTGATGGTCAAAGACCTCATATGCAGATGCCTTTTCAGTACTCACTTCATATCCAGAGAAGTCCAAAAGATGTCATGGATTCTGATACATCTCATTTTGAATTTATAGCTGATACTAATAAAGATCCTAGAAGGGCTATAGCAGAAAGCATGATTAAGAATATTCCACAAGAAGGTTCTATAATGGCTTTTAATGAATCTTTTGAGAAAAGCTGTGTTGAGTCCTTGGCAGAACATTGTCCTGATTTATCTGCAGAGCTACTGGCCCTAAATGAAAGGTTTGTAGATCTCATAGATCCTTTTAGAGGTGGCGGGTATTATCACTCAGATTTTAACGGAAGTTTTTCAATTAAAAGCATACTCCCCGCGATTTGTCCTAACGAAAAACATTACAAAGATCTTGAGATAAATAATGGCGGCATGGCTTCTCTTGCCTATAAAGAAATGAGGGAACAGGGCGATAAAGAAATACAAACTAGTCGAGAAAAACTTTTTGAATACTGCCAAATGGATACATATGCAATGTATGCAATTTATAAAGAACTCTTAAAAATAATAGATCGTGGCTAGCTCTAGAAGAAAATAACAACTTTTATAAATTCACTATTTTTCCAGTTTCATTAAAATTATATATCTCTCCCTTTCCGTTATAACTATAGTGGCAAGGAGACCCAGAAGATCTAAGATATTTTTTGACAGACTTACCAATATATAATTTAGATATAGGATCAGAAGGATCAAGAAGTCTTCCCACAAACTCGTACCGATTTCTTATTACAAAATCTTTTTGATAATTCTGATTATTTGGATCGGGATTATTTCGGGAATGGAATGTTGTCCCGTCAAGATACCAGTTAGCTATAGTATAAATTTTTTTTACAACACCTTGGTGAACCAATAGCGCATATTCAGCAAAATCTTTCTTCTTTCCAAGCTTCCAAGCAGACCTAGTTAAATCGTAATGAATTTGTTCAGGCAGATCTGGGTTCCAAGGATTCCTGATTATCATCACAACTTTATGGTTGATAACTACAGGCTTTGCATTGTAATGATCTATCAACTCTCGAGGACTGACTTTTGTCAAGCTTGATCCGGCCCCTTTCACTTTATTGGCTAGGTTACCTTTCCCTAGCATAGCAATAGAAGCTGTTTCACCTGCAATTGCTTCTTGAGCAGAGAGTCCATGCAGAATAATTTTTATAACTGGCTCACGACCCTTGTCCCTAATTCCATCTATCCTAATCTGAACTTCCTCGTTATGTGATTCTTTTAGATGAGAAAAAACTCTATCACCAACTCCTCTGCCAACATAAAAAGGTAATCCAGAGTCATCGGCAGAATCATACAAAGCATAGATATAATTTTTTAATTCTTTATGAATATTAGCTGGAAATTTCATATTCTGACTCTCCTACTTTTTATTTGAAAAAGTATATATTAAAGTTTCTTTAATTTCGATCAAGGATTAAGTGTTATGACAAAGTGTGTACATAGTGGATGTAATGGCACTGGCTTTCCGGAAGCAAAATGCGATACATGCGCTTCAGTTTGGCGTAAAATGGAAGCTGTCCCGGCTCTCATAATGAAAAACGAACAAGTCGATTCAACGGTACAACTTGCCAAAGTTGCCGTAAAGGCAAGATTTTGTAGTAGGACTCGTGGGGATAATCCACGAAGGCGGAATTAATGCCTCCTCTTAAAATATTTCTTTTTCTAGAAAATGATACAAAGCTACAGCTTCAGCCTCCTCAACACTAGAACTTCCTTTAAACTCGTAATCTCTTGTTTTGCCTATAGTACTTCCACTAGAGCTCCTCCCTTTTCTTATAACGCCATTTTTAATATTTCCCAGCACCGTTCCACTAGAGCTCCTCCCTTCTCTTATAACGCCATTTTTAATATTTCCCAGCACCGTTCCACTAGAGCTCCTCCCTTTTCTTATAACGCCATTTTTAATATTTCCCAGCACCGTTCCACTGCCTTCAGAACG
>JAQBUS010000303.1 GCA_027623875.1 Pseudomonadota bacterium | reverse complement strand
TTGTTAATTGGAAACCATTTAGAGAGAGATTTTATATCAAGAATGATCTCGTCCGGTTTAGATTCATTTTTTTCGTTTAACTTTAAAGAAGTCATGTGGTTTCTTCCGAATTTGAAACTGTATCACTATTAAAGCAACGCAGGGTATGCTCATTGTCAAGTAAGGTGATTGGGGGTCTTTCGCCGGAGCACTTTGGAGTGGCATTCGAACAGCGAGGGTGAAATCTACAACCGGTTGGAGCGTTAGTGAGCGAAGGGATTTGGCCTGGAATTCCTTGGATATCTTTCGCGTGGCTAGGCAAACTTTGTAAAAGTTTTATGGTGTATGGGTGTTTGGGATTTGAAAAAAACTTACTCGAGGGAGCCGATTCGACTTCCTGCCCAGCATACATTACAGTCACCTTGTCACAAATTTCATATGCTGCGCCCAGGTCATGGGTTGTAAATAACACAGATACACCGCGTTCTACCGAGACAGTTCTTAATAGTTTTAGTATTTGCGCTTGGATGGTTACATCAAGGGCTGTTGTTGGTTCGTCGGCGATAATCATTCGAGGCTCTGGAAGCAGGGCCATCGCAATCATTAATCTTTGACGTTGACCTCCGGAAACCTCATGTGGGTACTTTCTTAAAACGCCCTCTCCATCAGGAAGCTGAACCGTTTTAAGAAGATCAAGAACCCTTTTTTTATCTGAGTCCTGACGGCTTTTATTGTACCGCATAAAGGGCTTAGATGCTGGTGCATCAGGAGATTTCCACTTCATGAGTTCCATTATTTGGGAGCCGATAGTAAATACCGGATTGAAAGAGGATAGGGGGTCTTGAGGGATAAAACTAATCAATTTTCCGCGTACGTTTGAAGCCAAATCTTTTTTTGAAACATCTAGAAGGTTCCTGCCTTGAAAAGTTATTGACCCTGCAGATATTCGAGCAGAGTTTTGTGGAAGGACACCCAAAATGGCTCGAGCCAAAGTAGTTTTTCCACATCCAGATTCTCCAACAAGCCCTACAATTTCTCCTGGCATTATGTCAAAGTTCACATGATCAAGAACTCTTGCTAAGCCCTGATCTGTCTCAAAGCCAACTTCTAAATTATCAACCGATAAGAGAGCTTTACCCATCTTTATTCCTTACTCCGTCTAGTGCGCGGGTCTAATATATCTCGCAAACCATCTCCCAGTAGATTAAACCCCATAACCACTAAGAAAATCGCAATTCCTGGAGCTGTTGCATACCACCAAGCTTCAGGTAGAAATTCACGGCTTTCTGCAATCATACGGCCCCATTCAGGGCTGGGTGGTGGAGGTCCTAGGCCTAAAAAGCCAAGGGCTGCAGCAGTTAATATTGTCCCCCCCATACCTATTGTAGTTCGAACAATTATTGACGAAGATATGTTAGGTAATACATGGAAAACCATCACTCTAAAGGGTTTGGCACCCAGTGCGATTGAGGCTTCAACGTAAGGTTCGTTTAAGGCAGACCTTGTTTCAGCGTAAACCAATCTAGTCCAGAAAGGCCAGTAAGTCGCAGACAAGGCTAAAATAACATTTTCTATGGAAGGGCCCAGGGTTTGAGCGATAGCAATTGCCAGAATTATTTGTGGTACGGCCAAGAAAATATCGGACACACGCATAAGTACGTCAGAGAACCAATTACGGTAATACCCGGCAAGTAATCCTATTGGCACACCTACTATCACGGATACACCTATAGCGATTACTGCGATCGAAATAGTTATACGGGCACCGTACAGTAATCTGGAATAGATATCAGAACCCATTCTGTCTGTTCCAAAGTAATGTTCTAGGCTTGGTCCACTTAGCCTTTCTGATGGATGAAATTCAGAGATGTCGGCAGGGTGTGTGGCAAGTAAAGGAGCAAGAATTGCAGCTAGTATTAATCCTAAAATTAGGATTGCACCAAGCAATGTTGTTCGATCTTTTGCGAGCTTAAAGAATATAAATTTTGTTTTTTCCAACGTTCTACCCCTGATTTCTTGGATCGACAAGACTCTGGATTACATCAACGGCGAGGTTTACTCCGATAAACATTGCCCCCGTAGTCAAAGTGAAGCCCATAATGGCATTGTAATCTGAATTTAATATTGAGTTCACAGCGTAAAGGCCCAATCCCGGCCAGTTGAAGATCGCTTCAACAACTACTGTTCCAGCAATTAAAATACCAAAAATAAGACCAATTTGTGTAACTGTTCCAATTAAGGCATTACGCAAAACATATTTCCAAATTATTATCCTTTCGGGAAAGCCCATAGCCTGCTCATACAAGACGTAGTTTGAGTTGATTGCATCAAGAACACCGGACCTGGTAAACCTCACTATCGTTGCCATTGCCGGAAAAGCTAAGGTAGCAACAGGTAAGATAAGATGGCTGGCGGCACTCCAAAAGAGCTCCCAATCTCCAACAATAAGACTATCGATTAAGAAAAACCCCGTTATGTGGTCTGGACCCCACCCGTCTATCCTTCCCTGAAGAGGAGTTATGGCTAATTCCATTGAAAATAGAAGTTGAAAAAGAATTGCCATCCAAAAACTCGCGATTGCCAAACCAGAGACTGTTATCAACCTTAGGACATGATCGATTAATGAGTTTCTTTTTACGGCTGCAATTACGCCTAATGGCACGCCAATAATCGTTGAGACAAAAACTGAGACTAGTGTTAATTCCAATGTTGCAGGTAATCTAGCAAACATGTCTTGGGAAATGGGTCTTTGAGTATATAAACTGACACCGAGATCGCCTTGAAAAACAGCAATCATATAATTCCATAATTGAATGTAGAGGGGTTTATCAAATCCATAAAATGCCCGAAGTTCGGCTATTTGTTCGTTGGTGGCATTTTCACCAGCAAAAAATGCGACAGGGTCAGCC
>JAQBUS010000302.1 GCA_027623875.1 Pseudomonadota bacterium | reverse complement strand
TCTCTCGATATAAACTGCAATCTAGTGTAATGATTAACCAATTACACTCCGTTGTTACTGGACCTAACATCGCCTCAGCAATCATTTCAGCGGTCACAGCCATGGCGTAGCCCTTTGCACCTCCCGCAGTTAGAATAGCACCGCCATCGAAATAATCTTGGGGGTTACGAGTCGGGTTACCGGACTTATCGATAAGAACATTTTCAGGAAGCTCTGCACCTGCTAATTTCGCCCCGTATATCCAACCTGCAGCCACAGCTGATGTTGCAAAATCCATTACCACAGGGCCCCGATCTCCTCCTGGTACCCCGATGCTATAAGGATTTGTGGACATTAGAGCTTTAGAACCTCCGAAGGGTGCAACTAAACGCCAGTCTTTCCGGCCTCCGCCGCCTATTATAATCATCAGTACATCCTCTTGGGCAGCCTTTTCAGTAAAGGCTCCAAGTCGTCCAGTATGCCCAACATTTTTTACAGCGACAGCACTAATTCCAGATTTCTTACAATTTTCTGTTGCATATTCAGCGGCTATGCGCATGGCTGGTATGCCGATACCATCATGCCCATCAACGATACAAGCGCCTCTCTTGTTAAAGATTAGCTCTGGAGTGGAATGGGGCTTTAGATAGCCAGTATTATAGTAATTGTCATATTGTATAATTCTCCAAGATCCATGAGATTCTACACCTGACCAATCTGAGTGAATTAAGTGTTCTGAGACTTCTGTGCTCACTTCGTTTGAGCAACCTTTTGACATAAGGATTTCTCTAATTACAAAATCTAATTTCTTAACAGAAATACCGATTCGAATTAGCTCAGAATTATATTTGGTAGTTCTGTTCAAAAGCTGTTCCTTAAAATAATCTAATGTCTGGATTAATTAAATATTTAGTTGTTAAGATTAACAATAGATTTTTAAAAACTATATAACTTTTTCTAAATCTAACTAGTGGTTTACTCGTGCCTGTTACTGAACAAGTAAGAACTGTAAATATAATTGAAATTCATTTTCTCAGTAAAATAAAATAATCATAATAAGTATTGAAAGAAATAATTTAGGGACATAGGTGTTGGCACTATATTTTTTAAAGCGCTTTCTGAAACTTAATAGCTTTATTACTAACAGCTTAAAAATTGGATAATAGATGGAATTTTTTGATGAAATCACTATAAAAGCTACTCAAAAAGCGGTTTATTCTGCACTTAACGACCCTGCGGTGCTACGTCAGTGTATTCCGGGTTGCGACGAATTGATCCAACATTCACCAACAAATCTAGAAGCTAAAGTGGTTTTAAAAATTGGACCTGTTAAGGCCCGATTTGCGGGAGTAGTTACTCTGAATACAGATCAAGCTCCGGATTCCTTTACTTTGACAGGAGAAGGAAAGGGTGGAGCGGCAGGCTTTGCTCGTGGTAGCGCTGATGTACTTTTAAAAGAAGTAGGGGAAGTAACCGTACTATCCTATAATGCTAAAGTTCAAGTTGGAGGAAAGATCGCGCAGGTGGGTAGCCGTTTAATTTCTGGGACAGCAAAAAAACTATCAGCAAGTTTTTTTGCTAAATTTGCAGATATTGTTGTAAAGAATTAATAGGTTTTCTTTGTGAGGGTCTAATTATTTTCTAACGGTCTGTTAATTGAGTATTTGGCTTATCGTTCAGTCTATTTACGACAATATTTTGTCTCGATTATAATAGAAAGTATTTCGTAATCCGCGTTTGATAAAGTAGCTCGAGAACCAGGATTTGAAATGAATACAAACATTAATACTGCCTCTAGTTCTGTTAGGGTTAGATCCATATTAGGTGCAAATTTGTTACTTGCCCTGGCAATGATTTTATGGGCATCAGGCTTTCCCGCTGCAGAGGTATTGCTTGAGGTTTGGGATCCACTAACGTTAAATTCTACAAGGTATTTTCTGACCCTAATTTTACTTGTCCCTTTATGGATTGTGCTAGATGGGTTTCGGTCTTTTTTGGATGCTTCTTGGTTGAAAGGCATGACGATAGGCGGTATTGGGTTTGGTTTAGGTACTTATTTAATATTGAAAGCTCAGGTATTGAGCGATCCAGTAATTGTCTCAATTGTTGTGGTTTCGACACCAGCGATTGCTACAGGTCTTGAGGTTTTACTAGATAAAAGACGCCTTAAGAAAGTTTTTGTTTCTGGGGTAACATTGGCAATTTTAGGCGGGGCAATTGCAGTTTGGGATAATTCTCGAGTAGAAACCGTTGGGCTAGGAGCTTTTGTTGCTTTTGTTGCTTGCATATTCTTTGCTTGGGGTTCGAGAGCAGCGGTTAAAATGCTTCCTGATTTAACGCTAACTGGTCAGACAAGCATTACGGCGATTGGAGCCTTTGTTTTTAGTGTCTCTATATCAATCTTTGGATATCTTTTGGGCCATCAAAAGATACCAACATCAATTAATATTATAGAAACTTTACCAGAACTTTTGATTTACTCCATATTTGCATTTACAATATCACAACTTCTTTGGATAGGAGGTATTAGAAAAGTGGGGATAGCGGTGGCATCCATTCATTTTAATTTTGTTCCTTTTTATGTAATGTTTTCTCTTGTCTTGCTTGGTGGAAGTTGGAGTTGGGTTAGTGTAATTGGTACAGCTGTTGTCGTGGCAGGAGTACTGCTGGCTAATCGGAAGACATAGAAAGGTATTTAGGTTATTATGAAGTTAATTTGTATAAATTCATTTAAATATTAATGAATGATTTTAGTTATTTTTTGTGCGCCCATCGTGGGGCTAGTGGGAACTTTCCTGAAAACACCAGATTAGCCTTTAAAAAGGCAAAGGAATCTGGGGTTAAGTGGATTGAAACAGATTTAAACATGCTAGCGGATGGAGTTTTTATCATCTTTCATGATGATCGATTAG
>JAQBUS010000301.1 GCA_027623875.1 Pseudomonadota bacterium | reverse complement strand
TCTAATTATACTTCACGTCTTACCAGCTCCATGGCTATTGATACCGCGCCAAGTTTTTCTCCTGATGGAAAAATGGTAGTCTTTGAAAGTGACCGTTCTGGATCACAGCAATTGTATTTGATAGCCTCTTCAGGCGGCGATGCAAAGAGAATATCTTTTGGAAAGGGGCGTTATGGCTCACCAGTTTGGTCTCCTAGTGGTGATTTAATCGCATTTACAAAGCAAAATAACGGGAGATTCCATATTGGAATAATGAGAGCAGACGGATCACAGGAGAGTTTATTGACGGCCTCTTTTCTGGATGATGGGGCTACATGGGCCCCGAATGGGCGTGTTGTAATGTTTACGCGAACGACTCCAGGATCTGGAGGATCGTCCACACTTTATTCTGTTGATATAACAGGAAGAAACCTAAAGCCGGTTAGAGCTAATTCGTCAGATCCGACATGGTCAAATCTATTAAATTGAAAGTAAAAAAGTGTCTGGCACAAGTGTTTTTATCTATACTGATGTTTAGTGCCTAAGAGGATTAAAAAGATGAGTATTTTTTCAAAAATGTTACTAATATCGCTGATGTTTTCTATTACTAGTTGTACGGAAAATGTTTTAAGTGGCTCAGAGTTTAATAGGGTTCCTACTGAAGTTAATAATTTAGATAACCCAAATTACTTTATTGAAGTGGTTGGGTCTTCGGTTTTCTTTCGGACAGATGGTAGCATACTAAGCAAAGAGGCGAAGGATACTTTAATGGCTCAGGTTAATTGGTTACTTATAAACAAGAAAACTACTGCGATTATAGAAGGGCATTCGGACGAGCTGGGAACTCGTGAGTACAACTTGGCGTTAGGAGCAAGAAGAGCGGCGGCTTCACGAGACTTTCTTGTCGCTAATGGGGTAGAGGTTAGTCGACTTAGAATTTTAACTTTTGGCAAAGAGAGGCCGGCTGAAATATGTTCGGCGGAGCTTTGCTACTCCAAGAACAGACGCTCCAGTACTATACTAGATAGGTAACCCGTTATTCGTATGCATATTTTTTTGATACTAGCATTTCTTACATTAAGCTTTTCTGCTTTCGCGCAGGATAGGACACTAATGGATATTCGTACGGAACTTGGGGTATTGGATGCTGACATTGAAGGCTTACGGGGTTTGCTTTCTGAAGAAACGGAAGTTTCAAGAAATAGATTATCTAGTGGAACTCTAGAACGCATCTATAGTATAGAAATAGATCTAGAGCGAATAATCTTACAAGTTGAAAGATTAGAAAGCCGTGTTGTAAGGGTCGTAAAAGACGGCACAGAACAAGTTTCTAGTCTTAAATTTAGGCTTTGTCAGCTTGAAGAAAGTTGTAATGTTGAAAGTTCCTCAAATGCTCTAATGTTAGGAGAGATTCCTTTTCAAGCATATGAGAGCATCCAGAAAAAAAAATTAAATCAGGAACTTACGTTAAAAGTTTCTCCAACACAGATACCGGCTCGGGATCTCACTATTGGGGAAACAGACGCACTTACGGAAGCTAAAAGGCAGATAGCGAAAGCCAACCCCGAAGGGGCTATTATTAATTTACAATTTCTTTTAACGACTTACCCGAATGGACCTTTAACTTTGGATATAAAATTCTTGCTAGGAGAGGTCTATATGATGATGAAAGAATGGGGCTTAGCCGCGGAGATATATTTGGATAATTACTCAAGTTTTCCAAATTCGCCTAGAGCGGGGGAAGCACTCTATAAGCTCGGCATTTCATTTACTAAGTTGGGTCAGAATGAAGAGGCCTGTTTAATGCTTAACCAGCTAGAGTTACAGTTCCCAAATTCCATGCTGCTACCTGGTGCTAGAGAAGGCTTGATTGAGTTGAAGTGCAGTTGAGGTCAAAACTCTCCGGCGATATCTCTTTGGATTTAGAAAACCTCTCGGGTTTCATGGTGAATAAAATTGGTGTTGCGGTTTCTGGGGGGGGAGACTCTTTAGCTCTGCTTTATCTTGTGAATAAGTGGGCAAAGAATCACAGCGCAGTGGTTTGTGTCGTTACAGTTGATCACGGATTAAGAGTGGAAGCAAAGGATGAAGCACTTAAGGTTAAGGAGACTTGCTCTCAATTGGGGGTATCTCACGATATATTAAATTGGACAGCTTGGAATCGAAAAGGAAACCTTCAGTCAGTTTCTCGAAATGCTAGATATTCTCTAATTAGCGAATGGGCTCTTAGTAATAATGTAGATGTTGTGGCTTTAGGGCATACCCAAGATGATATAATTGAAACTTTTTTAATGCGCCTTTCCCGAGGGTCTGGTGTCGACGGTTTATCCCAGATGTCGGCAAGGTTTACTAGAGGTGAAGTAGAATACATTAGACCTATATTAAAGCTTTCACGGGATAGTTTGCGACAATACTTACGCTCTCTCTCAGTAAATTGGATTGAAGATCCCTCAAATAGTGATGAGCGTTTTCATCGAGTCAGAGTAAGGAAATCTATTGATTTGCTTAGTAATTTGGGTATTAAGAAGGAAAGTATTTTAACCGTTTCCCGAAATATGTGGGAAGCCAGACAAGCTTTAGAGGTCTACAGCCTGAAAGCTGTAAAGCAATGTATAAAATTTTCTCAAGCTGACATAATATTTATTAGATCACTGTTTACAACCTATCCAAGAGAAATTCAGAGAAGAATTGTATTGCGAGCGTTAGAGTATATGGCCGATTCAGAGTATCCCCCTAGAGCTTCAGAGGTAGAAAATTTAATTTGTTCGATAGAAGACAACGTAGCCCACACTTTAGGTGGGTTTCATTTTTATAGTGTTTCTGACAATATTAGAATGAGCAGAGAGTTTAAGTTAACAGAAAAAAAAGTTTCTGCTGTCAATGAAATTTGGGATAACCGATGGAGAGTAACTGGTAGGAATGATCCC
>JAQBUS010000300.1 GCA_027623875.1 Pseudomonadota bacterium | reverse complement strand
CATGGCACTCCAGAACTGTAGTTCAAAAAATGATAGATAGTGTTCCAAACAACTGCCTTTTAATACTCGATGAGGCTTATATAGATTTTGCTGATCCCCTAATTTCTCCATTGATTAATCCGACTTGTTCATCAGTGATTAGAATGAGAACATTCTCTAAAGGATACGGTTTAGCAGGTGCTCGTATCGGATATGCCATCGGGCATTCGGAACTAATTAAAGGGTTTGACAAAATTAGAAACCACTTTGGGGTAGGTAGACTTTCTCAGGTTGGTGCCCTTGCTGCTCTATTGGATCAAAAATATCTAAAAAATGTATTTAATTTAGTAACAGAATCACGTAATAAAATTTCTGAAATTGCTGTTAAGAATGGTTTGAAACCAATTCCTTCAGCAGCGAATTTTGTTACCATCGACTGCAATTCCACCGCAGATTTTTCTCAAAGACTGCTCTCTGAGTTAATCAAGAGAGGAATTTTTGTACGAATGCCATTCGTAAAACCTCAAGACAGGGCTATCAGGATCAGTTGCGGTTTAGAAAAAGACCTACACCTTCTTGAAGAACTACTTCCGCTCGCAATCCTAAGCGCCAGAGCATACTAGAGAAGCTGCATCTAATGCACCTTCCCCATGGGGGATTCTTAAGGCCTTTAAACCCGAATCTATGGCTCCTAGAGTACCTAAAACCATATGGGAATTTAGGTGTCCCATGTGACCAATTCGAAAAAAGCCGTCCCACTCTGGATCGTTTCTATCAACCATACCTAGCCCGATTCCAAGGGTGACCCCCGCGTTATTAGTTAACCACTCTCTAAGCTGTGTTCCAAACGGAGCCCCCATTCGAACTGAGGTTACCGCATGACTTCGCTTATTTATTTCAGCGATATTTAATTCCAAAGGTCCGACCACACTCCATCTATCAAAGGCTGCCCAAATTGCGTGAGCTAATAGTTCATGGCGTTTCCACACCGCCTCTAAACCTTCCTCGTGTAAAATCATATCTAATGCGACTCTTAAACCAAATAAATGATGTGTAGGAGCTGTTCCACAAAAGTATTCAAAAAAATGTTGCGGATGCGCTCTGGGTCTCCAATCCCAGTACCCGGATACTATTTTCTGCTTATCTCGCGCTTGTTCAGCCTTTTGATTAAAAAATATAAAAGACATACCTGGTGGAACCATTAACCCCTTTTGGCAACCGGCAATAAGAATATCTACACCCCAAGCATCCATCTGCATTTCATCACAGCCAAGGCTAGCAATGCTATCAACCATTAAAAGTGCCGAATGATCACTTTCATTCATAGCCTTTCTAATTTCTACAATATGGGTCTTGGCACTTGTTCCTGTATCCACCTGAACCACTAAGACCGCTTTAATGTCTCCCTGCATGTCATCAGTAAGAGCTTTTTTTAGTATTTCAATATCTACGACGTCCCTTTTTCCAAAATCAATAACTTGAGCATCTACCCCCAAACGCCGAGCCATTTCGGCCCACCCATGACCAAAATTTCCTGTCACGGCAAACAGTACTTTATCTCCACTTGAAAGAACGTTTGATAATGAAGCTTCCCAAACCGCATGCCCGTTGCCAATATACATGGCCACTTGACCCTCGGTTCGGGCTATTTTTTTTAAATCTGGAACCAATGTAGCTGTCATGTCAATTAGTTCGCCTGTATAGATATTCGGTGCAGCTTGATGCATTGCATTTAGAACTCTGTCAGGTATTACAGAAGGACCAGGGATTGCTAAAATATGACGGCCATTGGATAACGAAATAATGAACTTCTTTCTAAAATAAGTTTCGCAAAATATTATACATTAAACACTGGTGTTTGAAATTGAGTTCATCACCTCTTATAGTTATTACTAATCACAATAGTAAAAAACCACAAAGTATTAAAGCAAAACTTTAGTATCAAAGCTAAAAAATAAACACCTTAATTGGCAGAAAGAACGAACATCTAAATGAACAATCAGATAGAGAGAGCAATTTTTGAAATAAAAGGTGAAGACACTTTAAGTTTTCTTCAAGGGCTTATCACTAATGAAATCAAAAACTTGGATAAAGGTCTAATTTACACTGCCATGCTTACACCACAAGGAAAGTATTTTGCAGATTTTTTTATAGCCCAACATGCAGATCGAGTATTCATTGATTGCTCGAGCGTAATTAGTAGCGAACTCAAAAGAAAATTAACACTATATCGTTTAAGGGCAAAAGTAGAAGTCGTAGAGAGCGATTTAAAAGTTGTGGTTGGAATAGGGGAGTTTCCTAGTAATGCTTATAAAGACCCACGGCACAAGGCTTTAGGTTGGAGGTTATATGGGGAGGATAGAGCAAACCAAACCCAATCAAGCGTGAACTGGGTTGATATAAAAGTTAAGCACTGCATTCCAGAAACTGGCATAGAGTTAGTGCCAAATCAAACCTACATATTGGAAGCAGGTTTTGAAAGGTTAAATGGCGTTGACTTTAAGAAGGGCTGTTATGTTGGACAAGAAATTATTGCCAGAATGAAACATAAAACCGATATTCGAAAGGGGTTAAAAACTGTAAAGATTGAGGGTTCGGCTGAGATCGGTACTAAAATTTTATGTCACGGCAAAGAAGTAGGAACACTCTACTCTCAATCTAACGGCTTAGGCATTGCTTTTTTAAGATTTGATCGGGTTGACAAGCTTATGACAGCCGGAGGTGCTAATGTTATATTTGAAAACTAACCTTTTTTTGTTATGTAGGCCTTATAAAGTTAGAGAATTGCTCAAAGATCTCACCATTAGAAGCTATAATATCACCTTTAATTAATAATGGATTCTTCAGATCAAGACTCTCCACCAATCCTCCGCTCTCCCTAACCAAAAGGATACCCGCAGCAATATCCCAAGTTTTAAGGCCACGTTCCCAAAAGCCGTCAA
>JAQBUS010000299.1 GCA_027623875.1 Pseudomonadota bacterium | reverse complement strand
AAGCCTCGCCTTCTATACTCTCCAGCGATCTCACCATAACAGGGAACCTAAAAACCACCGGAAACATCCAGGTTGAAGGAAAAGTAGAAGGGGATATACGTGCTCACCTATTAACCATTGGTGAGACAGCACTGATAAAGGGAGAAGTCATCGCAGATGATGTGGTGGTGAATGGTCGCGTAGTTGGCAAAATCAGGGGTTTAAAAGTAAGATTGACAGCAACTGCGCGAGTCGAAGGTGATATAATTCATAAAACTATCGCAATAGAGTCTGGAGCCCATTTTGAGGGGTCTGTTCAGAGACAGGAAGATCCCTTGAACTCTTCTTCTACAACAAAAAAAATAAGTGAGCCTTAAATAAACATAAAATGAATTCCTTTAATAGACTAACTTACTAATAAATCTAATAGGTCGTGTCTTATAAAGGCCATGGGTCAAAAGTTTACTTCATTTCGTGAGCTTCTGCCCTGCTCTTGCCGTATGCATTTAATGCTAGAGTTGATGTCATTAAATCATCTAAGTCACCGTCCAACACTCCCTTAGTATCCGATGTCTCAAAATTAGTTCTTAAGTCTTTTACCATTTGATATGGATGAAGAACGTAAGATCTAATTTGATTCCCCCAACCCGCATCACCTTTACTCTCGTGAGCATCGTTGATTTCAGAGTTTCTACGATCTAACTCAATCTGATAAAGTCGCGATTTCAGCGCTTTCATGGCAATTTCTCTATTTTGATGTTGAGATTTTTCTGAAGAAGTAACGGCGATACCAGTTGGTAAATGAGTTATACGCACAGCGGAATCAGTTGTGTTAACATGCTGACCACCAGCTCCAGAGGATCTGTATGTATCAACTCTTATATCAGAGTTTTCTATTTTGATATCAATATCGTCATTTACAACCGGATAAACCCACACAGAACCGAAAGATGTGTGCCGTTTGGCTGCTGAATCAAATGGAGAAATACGGACCAACCGATGAACGCCGCTTTCAGATTTGAGCCAACCATAAGCATTAGGACCCGATATTTTATAAGAAACTGATTTAATTCCAACCTCTTCTCCAGGAGTTTCTGCCTGCAGTTCAACTTTAAAACCCCTTTTTTCTGCCCATCTAAGATACATCCGAGTTAGCATAGAGGCCCAGTCGCAGCTCTCGGTGCCTCCTGCGCCGGCATTTATTTCAAGAAAAGTATCGTTACTATCTGCTTCACCATCCAGCAAAGCTTCAAGTTCTTTTTTAGAGACCGTAGAAACTAAACTTTTTAGATTTTTTTCGGCCTCGTCTATAATTTCGATATCATTTTCAATCTCGCCAAGCTCGATTAACTCTACATTATCACTTAATTCCACCTCATAACTTTTATAACCTTCAATAGAATCCAATAAGTTTTGTCTCTCTCTCATTAATGTTTGTGCCAAGTCAGGGGTGTCCCAAACCCTTGGACCCTCCACACGAGCGTTCAACTCTTCCAGCCGTCTATGAGCCGAATCCCAACCTATTCTCTTTCGAATTAAACTAAGTGATCGTCTAATTTGATCTACAATAGACTCTATGTCGGATCTCATAACAACTTCCCAAGTAAGAAAGAACTATGATTGCTAATAAAAATAAAAGAAATCATTTAATAAAGCCCCCCGGAACTTAGTGAACCAGAACTAGCCTGTTTTGGAACAATGACTGTTTTCCCGGTGGATGTCTTGACTTTTTTAGTTTGTTCAATTTCTAATGACTCTTTCTCATTAAGATTTAAGTTTGATCCCATTGCAAAACCACCATCCAAAATCTGCGCGCCCCCTCTTGAAATATCATAAGTGTCTCGAAAAAACTCAACAACAACGTTACTTCCTCTTTCATAGTCTGGTAAAACTTCTCCGCTGAAACGATCAATGTTTGCAAAGTAACCCCCATTTGGCACTTTAAAGTCTCTACCCCCATATTTTTTTATAACTTCTCTCATAAATTTATCAAAAACGGGACCACACATAGCCCCACCTGTCGCAAATTTTCCAAGAGATTTCGGTGTGTCAAACCCGATATAACATCCAGCAACAACATCTGATGTAAAACCAGTGAACCAAGCATCTCGAGACTCATTTGTTGTTCCCGTTTTTCCAGCAACTGGAACGCTTAGTTTTAAGTATTTTGCAGCACTTCCTCTGTCGACAACTCCTTTCATCATCGATGTAAGTTGATACGCTGTTACTGAATCCATAACTCGCTCCCGCTGACTTGATATAAGGGGGGACCTCCCCTCAATAAGTTTCCTTTGGTCACAGTCATCACAAGTCCTCACATCATGTAAATAAACTGTCTTACCCCAACGATCCTGTACTCTGTCAACTAAAGTTGGCTCCACCCGCTCACCTCCGTTAGCAAACATAGCGTAAGCAGAAACTATCTTGTATAGAGTTGTTTCCTGCGCACCTAAGGCATTGGCCAAGAATGGATTCATTTTTTCATATACACCGAATCGTTGAGCATATTCAGCTACCTTTTCCATTCCTATTTCCTTGGCCAACCTAATAGTCATTAAATTCCTTGACCTTTCAATTCCAATCCTTAGTGGGGCACTTCCAAAATACTTATTTGCAAAGTTTTTTGGTTGCCAAAGACCTTGTGGAGTATCAATCTCAATCGGAGCATCAAGTATTACAGTATTGGGAGAAAAGCCAGAATCTAACGCCGCCGCATAAACAAACGGTTTGAAACCTGATCCTGGCTGCCTTAAAGCTTGAGTAACGCGATTAAAAACAGAATTCTTATAAGAAAACCCACCTTGCATTGCCAGGATGCGCCCGGAATGAACATCCATAGCCATAAAAGCGCCCTGGACCTTAGGAACCTGTCGGAATGACCAACCATTACTAGTCTCAATGACATATATTACATCCCCAATATTTAAAACTCTTTCTGTCGAAGA
>JAQBUS010000298.1 GCA_027623875.1 Pseudomonadota bacterium | reverse complement strand
AATGAGTGGTCCTGCTGTTATTAAATTATCGGCATGGAAAGCACGAGCATTAAGCGAAACAAGTTATAGGGCAACGATAAAAGTGAATTGGTTAGCGGGACATAGTTTGGATGATATATTGCTTCGATTCCATAAACAGCAAAAGAAAAATGCTCATAAATTACTAGTGACCCAATCTCCATTTCCAGAAATCCCTCAGAGACTATGGGTGTATTTGGTTCGAAAAACTGGTATTTTAGAGCCTATTATGTGGGATAGATGTCAGCCTTTTCAGTTTGAGACTCTTATTAAAGAGCTTACGCAAGGGGTGTTTGAGATTGATGGCAAAGGCGTATTTAAAGAAGAGTTTGTTACCTGTGGTGGTGTAGAGTTAAAAGAAGTTAATTTTAAAACCATGGAAAGTAAAGTATGTCCTGGCCTCTTTATTGTCGGTGAAACCTTGGATATTGATGGTGTGACGGGTGGGTTTAACTTTCAAAACGCATGGACGACGGGAATGTTATCTTCTTAAGTGGTGTGTAATCTAGGCTATTTTTCTAAAAATAACGGTCGCTTTTGACGTTAATGTAACATCTGTAGGATGTGTGATAATGGTCCCTATTTTAATAATTCCTGTAGAATAGATGTATGAAAAACATTCGGAGGAATCAAATGACATTTTACGATATAGATCTTGATAAGAAAATAGCAGGGCGTCACGAGCTGTGTAAAATTAAAGACGTATTGGATTTAAGTAAGATGTCATATCGTGTAAAACATATAGAAACAAAATTGGGTCGATCAGGGTATGGTACGGATGTGGGGCTGGCGTGTATGTTTCTGCAGTTTTACTACGATCTTTCAGACCGAGAAATGGAAAAACGATTACGTTTTGATATGGCTTTTCTTTGGTTTTGTGGCTTTTCAGCCTATGAACAAACACCGGATCATTCATTTTTTTGTAGGTTTAGAAAAGCCTTGGGAACAAAAGGAACAGCTAAAGTATTTAACGCCATTGTAAAAAAATCAAAAAAATTAGGCATTATGAGAACGATGTTTATAGTGCGGTGATTTGTCCAGACCACAAAATTGAAAGTAATTTTCCTCATGTTAATCAACTTTAGAAATTGATAGTAGCAACACCTCCAGGCAAGTTATATACTGAAAAATGTCGACGCTGGAGGATAAGGCTCTGCTGGAGAGCAACCTGAGCACCCTGTCGATGATATACAGATGGGGGTTGGCGATAATTGCCAGCTCTCAGAGATACTATCCCCATCTGGCATCCAGAAAGCGAAAAACTCATGCGACAGCCCTCACTTGTTCATCAAAATAAGCTACTCTTGGAGGCACATACCCCAGTGAAGAATGGAGTCGGTGATCATTGTAATATCGAATGAATTCATCAATTCCAAATCTAGCTTCAGCCATTGTAGAATAGTCCATCAAGTAGAGATGTTCGTGTTTAAATGTTCTAAACCATCGCTCAATAATAATGTTGTCAGCCCACCTACCCACAGAATCCATCGACAATTTCATTTGAGCGTCTTCCGTTACAGCTTTAACGAAATCGTCACTCGTAAATTGAGAACCTTGGTCTGTATTAATAATGTCGGCTTTTGAATAAGTCTTAACGGCTACTTCAAACGTTTCAATGCAAAACGAGCGATCAAGGCTATTTGAAAGACGCCAGCCCACAATATAACGACTATACCAATCAATAATGGACACCAAGTAGCAAAACCCGCCTTTTAGCCGAACGTAGGTGATATCAATTGCCCAAACTTGATTTGGTCGTTCAATTGAAATGTTTTTTAATAAATAAGGATACACCTTGTGTGCCTTTTCGCCTTTATGCGCCTTCTTTTTGGCGTTGGGATATAGAGCCTTAAGACCTAAAACCTGCATGTATTTTCTGACCCGATCTTCACCAATACTATACCCTTCCATTTTGAGCTGTTTTTCCTGACGACGATATCCATATGAGGCATTTTCCGTATAAATCTCATCCATTCTTCGCATAATCTTGAGGTCATCTCCACTAAATTCTGCTTGTTTTTCATAATACACAGTAGATCGATTTATACCCATCAGAACACATTGTTCACGTACAGATAGACCCTTATCTGCTTTATCAATTAATTTTTGTCTAGTCTCCAAGTCCAAGCTCCTCAACTTTTTTTTTTGCCCACTCAAGTTGAGCGTTTAATTTGCCATTTTGACGGTGTAATTCATCAATTTCATCTTGATGATTTTTCAGCTTATCTCGTTGTTCTTTAAGTTGTTTGCTCTGCTCAAAAATACCCTCCATATTATCCAAAAATTGAGCCTTCCAATTTTGAAGGTTTTTCGGGTGGACTTCGTATTGACTCGCTATCTCTGCCAGTGTCTTTTCATTACCTAAAAGCTCAAGCACCATTTTTGATTTCTGTTTTGCACTATAGTTCTTTTTTTGTCGTTTTTGGGACATCCTCTTCTCCTTTGTTCTCAAAAATATATTAATATTTTCTGGTTTAAAGGAAAACTACTTTCATTTTATTGGTCTGAATTTGTCACCGCATTATACATGGTTCCGAATGCTGCGCTTGAGTAAAAGGTGTCAGAGTCTTAGCTTTGGAAAGTGCCAGGGCAACTAATTACTTTGACACCTTAACTTTGTTAATTCGCCAATAATAATTATATTTAGTTTTTTATTTTAAAATAGTACATCACTTTCTCCTATTAACTTCTAGGATTTTTACATTATTAAATTAAGTGTTTTTATTTAACATAGTCACAATGATATATTCAAAAATGTCAAGAATGATATATTCAAAAATGTCAAGTGTGATTTCACTATCACAAAAATCAATTACTTCAGTTAAAGTTGGTATGCCTCATGCAACTCGAAACATATCTTATATTAAAGAAGTTAAAATTCTTTCCTTAGAACAAATTTATATTTTAGAAAAACATCTT
>JAQBUS010000297.1 GCA_027623875.1 Pseudomonadota bacterium | reverse complement strand
AAGTCAGGTCCGTGCCAACCAAATCAGCGTTTTCTAAAGGACCGAGTACAGCTAAACGTCTACCAAAGCTTTCTTTCACAACTGTATCAACAGCTTCGGCATCACATATGCCATTCTCAACAAGGCTAATTGCTTCTCTCCATAGCGCTGATTGCAACCTATTTCCGATGAATCCGGGGACATCTTTTTCAACCCTAACGGGTGTTTTTCCAATTGATGAGAGGATACTCACCATTTTTTCAATAACGCTATTATCTGTCCATTCAGTTCGGATCACCTCTACCAGAGGAATCAAGTGAGGAGGGTTCCACCAATGAGTTCCTAAAGCTCTATGTTTAGAACTAAGATTTTTCATAATTTTTGATATTTGGATAACAGATGTGTTGGATGCCAATATGCTATTGGCTGGTGCGTGAAATTCTATTTCTGCAAATATACTTTGCTTAAGCTCCAATTTCTCAGGAGCAGCTTCAATTATAATCTCGGCTTCTTTTACCGCACCCTCCAGTGAAGAAGATTTTTTAATAAGAGATAATATTTGGTTGGTCTCCTGCGCATGGACCCCCATAACTTTCAAGCTATCCGTGACTCGTGTTTCGAGAGCATTAAGTGATTCAAGACTTGGATCGTACACACTAACTTCGTACCCCCCTTTAGCGAAGATAAGTGCTATACCGTGGCCCATCAAACCAGCGCCTATTACTCCAATACGCATTTTTGCTCCTATCCTGCGGTATAACCGCCGTCTGCATATAAAATATGTCCAGTATAAAAATCTGATGCCGAAGAAACTAAAAACAAAAGAGGTCCGATTAAGTCGTCAGGTTCTCCTAAGCGACCCTTTGGGACTCGGTTTAAGAATGCATCGCGAACTGATTTTGCATTTTCTGTGCTTTCAAACATCCAGGCTGTTAATGGAGATCGAAAAACTGTTGGTGCAATAGCGTTGACAGTTACACCTGTTTGTCCGACTTCACATCCGAGAGCTTTTGTTATTCCGTCTATTGCTGACTTAGATGCACAATAAGCTGTATATCCGGCTGGGTGTCCTAGTAAGCCGCGAGCGGAAGACATAAGTACAATTTTCCCACCATGCCCTTGCATTTTCATTTGCTTGATAGCTGCGCGTGAGCACAACCAACTTTGAGTCACATTAGCATCCATAATGTTGGAGAAATCCTCTGGAGACATGTCTTCAATTTTAGCAACCTTGTTGAAACCGGATGCGACAACTAAGATATCTAACCGGCCATATAGCTTAACGACGTTAGATATTAGGTTATCACACGCTTCGGCGCTATCGGGCCGGCTATTGATTGTTGAGACATCTGCCCCAAGCTTTTCACAGGCCGCTTTTGTTGCTGCTAAGGCTTTTGCATTCCCCGCGGCTAATAGAATCTTACAACCAGACCCTGCGAGAGCTTTGGCTGCAACCATACCGAAAGCACCGGATGCCCCTGTTATCAGGGCGACTTTCCCCTCGACGTTAAAAATGGACATGGGGTTAGAAAAAATATTGCTCATAGACCCGCCCTTCTATCTAATTTTCAGTAGGATATGGAACAACCACCAACATGGTGCACACATCGTTTCTTCTATTTTCAATCGTACGCACTTCACCAGGAGGAATTGTGCAGCTATCAAATTTCTTAAGTATGACCTCAGAACTATCAGTAATAACAGTCATTTCACCATCTATAACTACGTATACTTTTTCAAATGGAGTGGAATCGGGGCCTGCCCCACCTCCGGGTAAGAATTGGCTCAAGCCTACCCACTGATTTTCAGGTCCACCTTTCTCAAACCCTTGCAATCGAAGACCCACAACACCAAAATGGTTTGGGGCATCATACTTCTCAGCGTCGATAAAGCGTTTTACATGCATCTTGTTTTTTTCTCCCTAAGCAGGATTTTGTCTAACATTGTTATTCATATCTAGCCTAAAAGGTTTCTCCCGGTTCAATTCTATATTGCTGCCCCTTATCAATCATGGCTACCAGACGAATAATGCATCCATCACCCCTATCCCAATTCCAGGGAAAGAAAGCAAATGTGCATCTCTTACCAGTAACCGCATCAAGGTCACCGCCAACATTTTCTATCCCTAAGATACCATTAGAGAACAGCTTATTGTGAACGGGCTCCCATTCGGGAAATGCATCTTTCCAATCAATCCCTCCGGACCACTCAAGGTATTCTGCTTCTAAATGAGGTAAAATAGGGCCATTTCGCTGTGGGCCAATTGCTGTTGCGAGAGGGTGATCATTTGCTTGAGTGTCATGCCCTAGAACTTTAATACCCTTTTCAACCATCCAATCTGCCGCCGAGGGAACTAATCCTGGACAGTATGCAAAGTAATCACCATCTTCATATTGTTTGTGCCAACCAGTATTAATAATTAGGACGTCATTTTTTCTAATAGCATGACCACATGCTTTTTCGAGGTCATCACCTGTAATTTGTTCCCATTTATTTTTTGGCATCGATACCACTAGTCCAGAACCAAAGAAATGGGGTAAAGGAACTTCGTCGATAAAAGGTGTCCCCTGAACTACGTGTGCGGGAGCGTCTATGTGAGTTGTTACATGCATTGTTGTTGTTATTGTTTGGCTAAGCACGCCTGATTTGGCCATATAGTGTTTACGTTCAATCGCGACGTCTTTAAAGTATGGCCAATTTGGACATTGATATCCAAATCGGTGGCTTAAATTGTGAAACTCAAGCCCCATATCGTTATCGGTGTTTTCTTGAAAATCAATTCCTCGAATTGTGATTGTCATAGCCTTTTCTCCGTTTGTAATTGATTTTAAAGAGCTTAAACGTCCAATTTTTTTATTTCTAAATTATTTATTTAACCTACACAAAAAAATGGTATAGATGTACCGCTCTGCAGTCAAATAGAATCGAATTATTTACTTAGAAATGGCTTGTGGAGTATCCATGGGGGAG
>JAQBUS010000296.1 GCA_027623875.1 Pseudomonadota bacterium | reverse complement strand
CCTCCAATAGCTTTACTGATTAATAAAAGGCCTGAAGATCCATGCCTTCGTACAGGCTGGCAACTTCTTTACCATATCCGTTAAACGGCAGTGTAGGTTGCCGTTTTGCAACAAAACCACTCCCTATCTTTCTTTCAGAGGCTTGCGACCATCGAGGATGGTCAACAGCCGGATTAACATTACTGTAAAAACCATATTCCCTCGGATTTGCAATACTCCAGCTTGTTCTCGGCTGCTCTTCCATCAGGGTGATACGGACAATCGATTTAATCGACTTAAATCCATATTTCCAGGGAACTACCAACCTAATTGGTGCACCATTTTGATTTGGCAGTGCCTTACCGTATAAACCAGTTGCCATAATTGATAATGGATGTAAGGCCTCATCGAGTCTAAGACCTTCTCGGTATGGCCAGTCGAGGTAATTCTTCTTTTGCCCCCACATTTCCTCGGGGCGTAGTAACGTCTCAAACGCTACATATTTTGCCTCCTTTTTTACTCCAACAAACTCCAATAAGTCAGCCAACTCAAATCCACGCCAAGGGATTACCATGGACCAAGCTTCGACACAGCGGAACCTATAGATTCTATCCTCTAAAACCATTTTTTTTAAAAGATCTGACAGAGAATACTCTCCGGGGTTTTCGACCATACCATCTATTTTAACTGACCAGGGTTCAGTTGTTAATGCACCTGCGTATTTAGCCGGATCACCCTTGCCAGTCCCAAATTCATAATAGTTATTGTAACCACTTATTTCTTCCAATGTATTCGGTGTTTCCGTTAGCGCTTCTTCACTATTGGCAGTATTAAATCCAACTAGGCCTCCTGCTGCCATAGCTGAAAAACCCAAAGTAAGTTTACGCCTATTAATAAAAAAACTCTCTGGTGTTACGTCCCGAATACTTAAATCTGATTTATATCTGTATGCCACAATTACTACTTTCCTTTATAGACAAACCCCTGAAGTGAAACTATATCATAAATAGTAATTTTTGAAACTCAAACTAAATCTGTTAATAAAATTTTTAAGGATAAATACTTAGGTTTTAGCAAAGCCATTCATTGACGCACGCTTTGAACTAACTATAATAATTTATGTAATCTAACCTAAAATAAAGTTAAATACCTTTGTAAAAATTTTATTCTAAAAATTGGAAAACATGTCCGAAGATCAGTTAATAGTTGCCCTGGATTTACCTGATGCGCTTCAAGGCCTAGCTCTAACTGAGCGTCTGGGGGATTCTGTTTCTTTTTATAAGATTGGGCTGGGAATGTTAACCGGAGGTGGTTTAGCTCTAGCAAATGAATTAAAACATGACCATGGTAAGAGAATCTTTTTGGATTTAAAACTCTTCGATATTGGCGCCACCGTAGAGGCGGCAGTAAAGCAGTTGGCCAAATTTGACTTAGATTTTTTAACTGTCCATGGCGATCCCCATGTTGTGAGAGCGGCGGTCAACGGGGCCTCTGGTAGTAACCTTAAAATTCTGGCAGTAACAATCCTAACATCCCTAAACCGTAGTGATTTAGACCAGTGTTGCCTTAAAAGTGGCTCCATGTCTGACTTAGTTCAGGAAAGAGCGTCTAAGGCCCTGATTGCTGGTGCTAACGGGGTTATAGCTTCTCCGCATGAGGTCGCTTTCATTCGTAAGCTTCCTGAATCCATTAATCGCTTAATAATAACACCAGGAATTAGGCCACAAGGTAGCCCGGCAGGAGATCAAAAAAGAATCTCCACCCCTAAGGAAGCAATTTCTAATGGAGCAGATCATATTGTAGTAGGTCGACCTATATGGAAATCTCAAGATCCCCTCAAAGTAGTGCAAGAAATTAAAAAAGAATTAGAATCCATTTAAAATAATTCTAAAGAAATTAATCCTGCCTTCTCTTCGACTCTACACTGAAATGACATCACCCCATATCAGAAATTTTTTTAAAAACTGTAGAGAGCAAATTTTTAAATTCTGCGAAATTACTTGATGGCCAAATTGAATCTTCATCTAGATACAGGGACCTGTTAAACTCTATTTGCACCGCATGTTTGTTTTTATGCGGTCTTCCATACCGCCGAGTTATAAATGCACCCGAAAATGGTATATTTTTAGCAACTTTTAAGCCTGATTTTTTAAATAAATCTTCAATTCTGTCTACAATTAAAGGACTAGCAGAAGAACCAAACCTATCGCCCAGAATAACTTCAGGGTGATTTAACAAAGCTTGCGGGTTTTCTTTAACAGAAGCACTAGGCATTGAATGGCAGTCCACCAAAATTGATTGTCCAAAATTTTTTTGCGTTGTCTGGATTAAATTTGTTAAAATTAGATGATAAGGTTCCCAGTAGGATTTAATCCTCCAGTTAACTTCCTTAATAGAAATCTTGCCTCGATAAATTTCTTGCCTGTTTGATACCACCCTTGGAATTACCCCTAAGCCAGAGGATACTCTAAAATTATTAAGTTGACCCTTAACCCCCTCAATAAGTGCTGGGTCTAACTCGTCAACATCCCGATTCAAATCTACAAATGCTCTTGGCGCTAAAGCCGCCAGAAAAGGCGAACCATAATTAACTACGGGAGCAGTTAAAACATCCATAAAGGCATCCTCTGATGATCTAAGTGCGTGATCATCTAAGATAGACATCTGGATAAAATCTCTTGAATAGTTTCTTCCACTATGCGGGCTTGCAAAAATTACAGAACTTGTTTGAATGAAGGGCAAGAATAAACTGTAAGGTGCTGATTCCATTTTTTTTCTCTCTGACCCCACAAACCTCTAAATTATAATGCCGAAAGGCCTTGAAACAAACATCGACTCCTTTTATAGAGCATCAACTACTGTATAAGAGCACATTACAATACAAATACGGTTGGTCAATAAATCAAGTGCATATGGGCGCTTAGCTCAGTGGTAGAGCACTTCGTTGACATCGAAGGGGTCACTGGTTCGAACACAGTA
>JAQBUS010000295.1 GCA_027623875.1 Pseudomonadota bacterium | reverse complement strand
TCCAAGTCAAAGAAAAATTAAGGTCTTTGGATGAAAATGATAAGGCAGCAATGGAAATCAAAATTATAATTGATCCAATTACTTGAAGTAGTTTTGGTTTGTTTTTAAAAATAAAAATTCCGGAAATCAATGACATAGCCGGTAAAAGGCCATTCATAAATACAGCTCCATGAGAAGCTGGGGCATAGTTAAAGCCAACAAAAACTGCTAGTATGTAAAATGGTCCAAGTACAAAAGTTAAGAAAATTATTTTATGTAGATTCAGAGTTTTCCATGGTTTTCTATATAAGACATATGGAAAAACAATAACACTTGAAATCCCAAAACGCATCGCAGTCATATCAAAAACACTTAAATTAGAGATTGCGCCCGCCCTACTTACGACAATCCATGTCGACCAGATACAAACCACTGCTCCGGCGGCAAAAAACCCTGTAAGCTTATTATCTGAAATACTTGATATAGGTTGATGTTTCATGAACGTCGCCAAAACTTCTCTATAATGTGGCTACATGCCGCGACAAAAATTAAATCAGAAATCCTAATGTATCAAATCTCAGTGATTGAACAGGATGATCTTTAGAAAGTAACTATTTGGACCTGTTCAGAATTAAATTACTTAACCAATCCGGATCCATTTCAGGGACTGACGAAAGTAATAATTTTGTATAGTGAGGATGGGGAGGGGAAAAAATTTGACTCTTTAAACCTTGTTCAACAACCTCTCCCTGGTACATGACAACTACCTCGTCTGATATAGCTTTAACTGTCGAGATGTCATGTGTAATAAAAATGTAGGTAATCCCCATTTCTTTTTGGAGCTTCATTAGTAAGTTTAATATGCCCTCTTGTACAATTTGGTCCAGCGCAGATGTCACTTCATCGCATATTATAAGGTCAGGTTCTGCTGCTAATGCCCGTGCGATACAAATTCGCTGTTTTTGACCACCAGAAAGTTCGCTTGGCAATCGGTCAAGGAAACTTTCATCCAGCTCTATTAATTCCAATAGTTCGATTGCCCGAGTTTCTTGCGCCTCACCCTTTAAGCCGAGATAAAACTCAAGCGGACGACCGATAATTTCACCTACGGTCTGTCTAGGGTTCATAGCTGTATCTGCCATTTGGTAAATCATTTGTATACGTCTTTTTTGCTCTTTAGACCTAGCCTTTAGGGTAACTGGAAGTGCCTCACCATCAAAAAATATCTCTCCATTAGTTTGAGGAAGTAATCCAGTAATCACTCTCGCTGCAGTTGATTTCCCAGAACCTGACTCACCGACTACAGCCAGTGTTTTGCCTCGACTAACGTCAATATTTACTTGATGCAGTACTTTTACTTTACCGTAGCTTGCATCTATTCCCTTAAGAGAAAGAATTCTATCATCGCTAGTTTCCTCTGGTTTTTGAATCGAACGCACTGACCAGAGCGATTTAGTGTATGGCATTTTAGGAGACTTAAGCATTTCACGGGTGGGAGATTGCTCTACTTCTTCACCATAGCGAAGCACTTTAATGAAGTCAGCCATTTGCGCTACAACTGCCAAGTCATGGGTAATATAAATAGCTGCTGTGTTAAACTCTTCAACTATACCACGCATTGCAGCTAAAACTTCTACCTGTGTAGTCACATCCAACGCTGTTGTTGGCTCATCAAAGATAATTAGATCTGGCCGAGGCGAAATCGCCATAGCTGTCATAACTCTTTGTAATTGCCCACCAGATACTTGATGAGGGAATCTTTCCCCAATTGTATCTGAATCAGGTAATTGAAGCGTTTTAAACAACTCACGCGCATCATTTTTAGCTGTTTGTTCGTCTGAAATCTTAGCTCTGATTTTTGCCGCGACTGTTTGATTTATTAACCTATGAGCTGGATTAAACGATGCTGCGGCTGATTGTGCAACATATGTGATCTTTGTCCCCCATAGGCGACGTTTTTGTGACTCAGGTGCGTTAACTAGCTCACTTCCATTAAAAACTATACTCCCACCTGTTATTCGGCAGCCAGGCTGAGTGTAACCCATTGCAGCAAGCCCTAAGGTCGACTTCCCTGCCCCAGACTCTCCTATCAACCCCATGATTTCACCACGTTTAAGGGTAACGTCGATCCCTTTTATAATCGGATGCCAGAACTCATCAGAAAAACCTTCAATTTTTAAATCTTTTATTTCTAACAAGGATTGATTTTTTGATATTTTTTTAATGTTCATCGCGCAAACCGCTTGTTTTATGAAGAAACCAATCCACTACGAGATTCACGGCCACTGTCAGCAAGGCGATTGCAGCCGCCGGAAGCAAAGGTGTTAGGCCAGCCTTGAGGTCGTATTGAGCAAACATGATAAGTGATGCATTTTCTCGGACCATTGATCCCCAATCGGCGGTAGGTGGTTGAATGCCAACACCAAGAAACGATAAAGCAGCTATAGTAAGAAAAACAAAACAAAAACGGAGCCCAAACTCAGCAATAAGTGGAGGCATAATATTTGGTAAAATTTCACGCCGCATGATCCAGCCCAACCCCTCACCGCGAAGACGTGCAGCTTCAACGTAATCCATTACAACAACATTTAGTGATACTGCTCGGGTTAATCTAAATACTCTAGTACTATCTAATACTGCAATAATGAGTATTAGGTTCGTAACCGTCGATCCAAAAATAGACAAAAGCACCAACGCGAAAATCAAACTAGGAATTGCCATCAAGACATCAACTAAACGGCTTAAAAGTTGATCTAGCCAACTCATATTTATCGCAGCTGCAAGACCCAGGGTGCCACCAATTAAAAAAGCTAAAGCAGTAGTTGCCACAGCGATACTAACTGTGTTTCTTGCACCATAAATCATTCTGGAGAGGATATCGCGACCAATTTGATCTGTACCAAAAATGAATTCTGAACTCCACGGAGCATATGGTTCTGGGAAAATCTCCGCCTCACCGTAAGGAGCTAAGCCTGGAGC
>JAQBUS010000294.1 GCA_027623875.1 Pseudomonadota bacterium | reverse complement strand
CATCCAGATCCTACTTCCACAATATCCGTATGAGAATTGAAGTGGACGCACTCTCCTTTTCTTCGACCGTCTTTCCTTGCTACAATATTCCATCTGGGATACTTGTCAGTATCACCAGGGGAGCCCACCGCTCTGATCATCTCCGTTTCAAATCCACTTTTAGAGAGTCTTGCATCCAGGAATTCACAAGCTTCTCTGTAATTTTTACCAGGCGGATTGAGTGTTGGAATTCGAATTAGATCCTGGGTTAATTTAATTAAGTCATCGCGTTTGCTGTTAATGCGCTTAGTCAAAAGTTGAAATATGTCGTCTTTATTAATAAGTTTCATTTTCAGCCCCCAAAAATACAGACTTCAACTCTCGGTTAAATCATATACGGTATCAATACCGTATAAACACGGAGTATGTATATGGAGAATAATTCTGAGGCAGTATTAATGGCATTTAACTTTGCTCCTATCGGGATAGTTTTGGGTCAAAATAGAATCATTCAAACTTGCAATGAAACGTTCGCAAGTATGACGGGTTACACGACAAAAGATCTGGCAGGACAATCATTTAGGCTTTTTTATGGATCTGAGGAAGAATTTAATTTGGTTAGAGATGTGGGACTTAAGCACTTAAGTCTAACTGGTACATATTCGGACGAGAGATTGGTTAGGCAAAAAGATGGTGGTAATATTTGGTGCAGGTTTAGGGCACGCTCTTTAACCCCAGATAACCCCTTGGAAAAAATTGTAATGAGTTTTGCGGTAATGTCTGATAGCCCAACGTCTATTCGCTTGAGTAAGAGACAGAGGCAAGTAGTTGACTTTCTTACTAGGGGTCTAACGAGTAAAGAGATAGCCAGGGAATTGAAACTATCGCCGCGAACTATTGAGGATGTACGATGTCGTCTTTTAAATATCTATGGAGTAAAAAACTCGACTTTATTGCTTAGAAAATTAACTAATATAGAGCAGGTGTAAATTTTCTAATGGGTAATAAAAGCTTACGCTGGGGTAAGCTTTTTCAGTTACCTGAGTTGGAAAATATTGACATGTGATATGCTGTCTGGCCTGGGTCACGAATAAATTTTTGAGAAACTGGGCATGATAAACGGACAGAACAACCAATGGATAGGTTGGTTTTTCCTTCTTTACTTTTGAGATAAGATAAACATTTTGGGACATCATAACCTCGCTCGGTAAGTGCACTCACATTACAAGATGTCAGACAAGGCTTTGAACATTTAGCGCAAGGGCGCAGTTTTAAGGCTGGAAGCTTAATTTTTTCTTTTAATCCAAGAGCGCCCCGATAAGAGACCATCAAACCTACTTCTGCATGTACTAACAATGAGACAGGGCTAACCCAAGCTGATTTCGACCGAAGAGCCCATTCATAAAAAGGGTTCAGTGGGGTTCCAAATGGAAAAAAGGCAGAGGCTTTGAGGTCTTTTGCTATAGCATTTATAATTCGATAAGACCAAAGATCTATTGGGTTTTTTTCTTTACTAAGCCATTCCGGACTGGCTATTATACCTTTCCAGAATTTGGGTTCGTCAGGTCCTAAGAGTAACATTGTTTTAATCTCTGGTCTGAGATTATCTTCCTCTTTGGGATGGAAACCACCCAATATTCTGAGTTTCTCTGTTTGCACCATTTGATCAATTGAATCATAAGTCTTTTTTTTATCAACTTGATCCAGGCCTAAACCCACCTGAAGATCAGACTGTTGGCGTGAAATAAGTTACGCATCTTTTTCATAAACGAATAATCGAACCTGCCCCGTGTTCTGTGAAAAGTTCTAAGAGGCAAGCGTTCGGTGCTCTTCCATCGAGAATAACAACAGCACGAACCCCGTTTTTTAGTGCAGAAATGGCTGTACCCGTCTTTGGTATCATCCCACCAGCAATCGTACCGTCTTTTGTTAGGGCTTCGATTTCAGATGAATTAAGCTCAGTAAGTACTTCTCCAGAGGCATTTTTTACTCCAGATACATCTGTGAGCAAAAGAAGCCGATCAGCCTTTAGAGCCGATGCTATGGCTCCTGCAGCAGTGTCAGCATTGATATTAAAGGTCTCACCTGCGCGACCAACCCCAATAGGTGCTACTATTGGTATTATTCCAAAAGAAAACATTTGGTTAAGAACAGTGGGATCTACATCCACTGGCTTTCCTACAAAACCAAGCTGCGGATTTTCTTGTTCACAAACAATTAAGTTTGCGTCTTTACCTGAAATGCCAATAGCTTTCCCGCCCTGCTCATTAATAGCTTGAACAATATTTTTATTAACACTTCCGGATAAAACCATTTCTACAATATCAATAGAAGCGAGATCTGTAACTCTCTTTCCATTAACGAAATTTGTCTTAATATCCAATTTTTGAAGCATTTTGTTGATCATCGGTCCGCCACCGTGCACAATGGCTGGATTAACTCCGACTTGTTGCATTAAGACAATGTCTCTCGCAAAAACTTTCATCGCTTCTTTACTACCCATGGCATGACCGCCCAATTTTATTACTACAGTAGCTCCGTCGTATCTCTGTAGAAAAGGAAGAGCTTCTGATAAGGTTTTAGCTGATGAAAGCCAATCTTGTTTCATGGTTGTTTGCGTCTTCATTGTTTTTGACCGATCTGTTAACCCTATAATAGATTGCGTCACGAGTTATGCCAAGCGTAGAAATGAATAGCTCAATTTTACGGTTATGTAGATTAGAATTTTATTGTTATTAAAAATAATCTTACTAGAAACTAGTTATTATAGCCCTAAGTTCTTTTATTCCTTCACCTGAATTTGATGAAGTAAGCAGTATTTCTGGGAAAGCTGCAGGATGTTTGGATAAATCTTGGGAGATTCCTTGTATTAGAGTTTGAATATCCTCAACTTTAATTTTATCAACTTTTGTGAGAACAATTTGAAAAGTAACTGCTGATTTGTCCAAGAGATTGATAATATCTTGGTCTACTTTTTTTATA
>JAQBUS010000293.1 GCA_027623875.1 Pseudomonadota bacterium | reverse complement strand
GAGCGATAACATCGCCCATCGTGTAATTCCGGACATGCCCCATATGAATTCTACCTGATGGGTAAGGAAACATCTCCAATACATAGTATTTTTCTTTTAAGGGGTCTTTTTTTGCCTTGAAAATATTCTCTAAGTCCCATTCCCTTTGCCACTTGGGCTCAATAGTTTTGGGATTGTATCTAGACATTTATTTTCCTCAATCTGACTCTAAGAATATAGGTTTTCCACCTATTTTCTCTTTGGCTATAACTTTGACTCACTTTGGTATATTTGACGAGCTCTATTCAAAATAGCATTCTCTACAGCTTTTATTGTTTTTAGGTCAGCAGTTCCAGATTTTGGTTGTAAAAAGACTTTCAAGGATCTGCCGTCTAGAGCAGGATCATTTATTAAAACAGTCCCTCGATACAGTTTACTTGAGCCAGGAACGCTTCCGTAACCATATGAAATAACCCCGGTAAACGGGTCAGCAGCCTCTATTGGCATAAAGTTAAGGACTTCAAGTGTTGCGATCCATAAGTACCTGTTAACTCCTATGGCAGTATTAGGGTCTTGATTACTCTTTAGGATATCCGAAAGATTTGTCCCTTTTTTCTCAATAACTGGGGCTGTATCTGCCGGAATAACATCCCCAAAAAACTTCTTTCCACCACCACATGCCGATAGTGATATAAGGGAGATCCCTGCAATTAAAAATAATAACCTTTTCATTTTATACCTAACTCTAAGTTAATTTCCTTATTAGCGTTCGAACTGACTACCTGCAAGAATTAACATATCCTTTTTGTTAATATGGGACTTAAATTAACTGTGGCATAGCTGCATCATTAAATGACTTATTTGTATTTTGCAAAGAACGCTGTTGAAAATTAAGTTGGGTAGGGTGAAAAGGGATTATTCAGGTATTATCTTGAAATGTAAATTTCTTAAATTAAGGAAAAAAAATGAAAAAAATTCTATTATCAACAACAGTACTAGTTGCTTCAGCAGGTTTTGCAGCAGCAGAAATCACTATTTCAGGTTCAGCGGCTATGGATGTTAACTATTCAGACTCAGCAGCTCAAAAAACAACAGTAGCTGGTTCAATTGATCTTGATTGGGACGCTTCTTTTGCCGCAGACAATGGTTTGTCAATGGCTGTTCACATGGACGGCGTTACAACTAGTAACGCAGACGTATCACTTTCAGGTGATTTTGGTAAAGTAACTTTCGGATCTCCTTCTAATGCAGAAGGAACAGTTGCTGCTAAGGGTGCAGGCTCAGTAGATCTCACGGCTGAAAACTATATTACTGGCACAACAGACGCTCGCTGGGATTACACAATGGACGGCATTTCAATTGCAGTTTCAGGTAATTCAAATGGAGATAATACCTCTGCTGGCCTAAAATATACTTCAGGAAGTTTAGCAATAGCGGTAGCGACAAATAATGCCGGATCCAATGTTTCTTGGAATGGCGTTAGTGTTGGAACAACTCTAGGCTCATTGGCAGTAACAGCCATGGCAGCAAACAGGGACGGCACTTCATCAAACGGTGTTGGTGCAACATTTGATGCATCAGATCTAGGTCTTGGTTCAGTTACTTTAGCTTTCGCAAATAAAGAAGGTCAAGCTAACACTTGGGGCGTTGATATGTCTAAAGATTTAGGTGGCTTAACTCTTAATGCTCAGTGGACAAGTGTAAATGGCACAGATACTGCTTCAGCAGGAATCACAATGGGCTTCTAAGCTCAATAATATAATTATAGAAAAGAGCGAGGCTTAGGTTTCGCTCTTTTTTTTTGAAATACCTAAAATTTAATTAATCTTAATGTTGGAATGCAATGTCGCTATCTGTGATTAAAGAGGCAATTACAAAACAGGAACTTAATTCTGGTTTGGGAGTGGGTGCAGTAAACCTAATAGCGGTATCCAAAATGCAACCAGAAGATCGAGTTAGGGCTGTATTAAAGCAAGGTCACAGTGTTTTTGGTGAAAATAAGGTTCAGGAAGCCACTTCTAGGTGGTCTAAGTTTAAGCAGGAATTTTCAGATATCGAACTTCATCTTTTAGGGCCACTACAAAGCAATAAGGTCAGACAGGCATTAGAGCTTTTTGATTTTATTCATAGTTTGGATGGAATTAAACTGGCAAAACGTATTGCACACATAAGAGATGTTGTGGGCAAGTGCCCGAAGCTCTTTATTCAAGTGAATACCGGAGATGAACCTCAAAAATCAGGTGTTAGGTTGGATGATTTAGATGAACTACTAGGGGTTTGTTCAGAGCTTTCTTTACCAGTTATTGGCTTGATGTGTATTCCACCCGCAGATTTAGATCCAAAACCACATTTTGACCAGTTATATAAATTAGCTTATGAGAGAAATCTAACAGAGCTTAGTATGGGTATGAGTGGGGATTTTAACGAGGCTATATCATCTGGCGCTACTTATATTAGGGTGGGCTCAGCAATTTTTGGAGAGCGACCTTAATAAATATTACGGTTAACGATAATTCTTATGACATCTCTAAGGCCCAAATTTACGGGAAACTTTAGGCCCTTAAAAACACAAGCAGACTGTCCTATTATAGCATAGTTTTTAGTCAAGTATGTGACCTGATTTATCTACTTTAGTACGAAGATAAGAGGCATTATGGGCTGTTTTACCGTGGATCAATGGTAGGCGCTCAGAAATTATTACCCCATTTTCTTCAAGAACAGAAACTTTTCTAAGATTATTTGTAAGAAGTTTTATTTTTGAAAAACCAAGTTTTTTTATAATTTGTGCTCCAAGTTTAAAGTCTCGTTCATCGTCCTCAAAACCGAGTCGGTGATTTGCATCAACAGTATCAAACCCTTGATCTTGAAGAGAGTAAGCACGGATTTTATTAGCAAGACCAATACCTCTCCCCTCCTGGTTTAGATAAATTAATAGACCTGATCCTTCTTTTCCTATTTGTTCTATAGCCCCTTTAAGTTGAGGTC
>JAQBUS010000292.1 GCA_027623875.1 Pseudomonadota bacterium | reverse complement strand
GATCTTATTGCTCCAAACGGAACGCGAATAGAAATACGTGAGTTAAATCCACAATTTGAAATACCAAGTACCAAGCATTCATTTGTTGTTCGAAAACTGAAAGACCGAACCCCCTGGATAATAGGTCGAGCTGGAATGCATTATAGAGACCTAATCCCAGACCGTTTAGGTGGTTCAATAATAGCAAGTCACATAAGAATACCCGATGGAGGACCAGTTCCAGACATGGTTCATTACCATAAGGTAGGGTTCCAGTTAATATATTGTTATAAGGGATGGGTTGATCTCGTTTACGAAGACCAGGGGCCTGCTTTTAGGTTATTTGAAGGAAATTGTGTAATTCAGCCACCAGAGATTAGGCACAAAGTACTCTACGCATCAAAAAATATTGAAGTTATAGAAATTGGGGTACCTGCGGAACATGTTACTACGATAGACCACGAAATGACTCTTCCAAATAATTCCTTTAACCCGGATAGATTGTTTTCTGGACAAAAGTTTGTACACTATGTCTCTGCTGAAGCGACTATTGCCGATTTTCGTATTCAAGGTCTTAAAAGTATCGATACTATGATTTCCCTTAACACTGGGAATGTAGCTGGCGTACAAGTAGTACAAGCAACAGAAACAGAAACAGAATGGACAAGCCACAACGCTGATATTTTATTTAACTTCGTATTAGAAGGTAAAATGACATTGCATAGCAAAGATCAAAAAATACAGGAATTAAGTGAAGGGGATGCGTTTGTGACACCTCCGAATTTTCATTCACGCTACACTGACATTAGTAGTAATTTAAAACTACTTGAGGTTTCTCTTCCCGGGGTGTTTGAGACGGCTCGAATAAACGCCTGAATTTAAAATCAGTTACCGCAAATTAATTTCATTTAAATAGCAATTCTTTTTTGTAAAATTATTTACTTTAAACAAACTGTTCGCTAATTAATCTTTCTTCGAGACCGTGACCGGGGTCAAATAGAATTTTATGCCCGATAGCAGGTTCCGAAACAACTTCAACGGAAATGACCTGTCCTGCAGATCTACTATCTGCATCTGCCATTACTGGCCTTTTTTCAGGATCTAATACGTCAAAACGTACAGCCGCTGTATTTGGCAGCAAAGCCCCACGCCACCTGCGAGGACGAAATGCTGACATTGCTGTAATGGCTAAAACATCACTTCCTATCGGCAAAATTGGTCCATGCGCAGAATAATTATATGCAGTGGAACCTGCAGGTGTACTAACCAAAGCACCATCGCAAACAAGTTCACTAATTCTCACTTTACCGTCAACTGACACCTTAAGTCTTGCGGCTTGCGGTCCTGCTCGAATTAAAGAAACTTCGTTGATCGCCAGTGCATTATGTATCGAGCCATCAGCTCTAACAGCCCGCATTCTTAATGGAAAAAGGGTCTCTTCCTCGGCATTTTTTAACCGAGCCATCAAGTCGACTTCCTGATACTCATTCATTAGGAACCCAACAGTTCCACAGTTCATCCCATAGACTGGGCGCTCTAGATACTGAGTGGAATGAAGGGTCTCAAGCATAAAACCATCACCCCCTAAGGCAACAATAATATCTGCATCGGAAAGTGCAACGCTACCGAAGCGGAGAACCAGAGAAGAAAGTGCCTCCTGCGCCTCTGGGCTGTCAGATGCAACAAACGCCAATCTAGCATTTCCGCTCATAATAAATTCCTGCCTACTGTGGTTGGATTTTAAATTAAATCAGTGCAATTGAAAATAATAGACTACTCTTATTCTAATTACGAGTTTACATTCTAACCAACCCCTTTAAATACGACTTAATCTACCAAATTATTTTAAATTAGCAATGGACCTAAATTATGAATAACTCGACAGATAACAGAGATTTTTTTACTACAGGTTTAAAAGAAGCGGATTCAGAGTTACATCTCTCGATAGCTAATGAGTTGCGGCGTCAATCCGAAGAAATAGAACTTATCGCTTCCGAGAATATTGTCTCAAAAGCAGTTCTCGAGGCCCAAGGTTCGATCATGACAAATAAATATGCTGAGGGATACGTCGGAAAGAGATATTATGGTGGGTGTGAATTCGTCGACGTTGCAGAAACTCTAGCAATTTCTCGCGCGAAGGAGTTATTTAACTGTAACTTTGCAAATGTTCAACCGAACTCAGGCTCTCAAGCCAATCAGGGAGTGTTCTTAGGGCTTTTAAAGCCAGGGGATACCATTTTAGGAATGAGCCTGGAAGCTGGAGGCCATTTAACCCATGGAGCCTCTCCAAACTTATCCGGTAAGTGGTTTAATGCCATTCAATACGGTGTCGACAGAGATACTCTTGAAATAGATTATGATGAAGTCACAGCTTTAACAAAATTATACGAACCGAAGATTATAATTGCGGGTGGCTCTGCTATCCCTAGGCAAATTGATTTCAAAAGGATGCGTGAGATTGCTAATCTCGTAGGAGCCTACCTTTTAGTGGATATGGCCCATTTTGCAGGTCTTGTAGCAGCTGGACTTCATCCATCTCCATTTCCTCACGCACACGTAGCTACAACAACAACGCATAAAACGCTACGCGGTCCGCGCGGAGGGATGATTCTTTCAAATGATGAAAGTTTATCCCGAAAAATCAACTCAGCTATTTTCCCTGGATTACAAGGTGGGCCACTAATGCACGTTATTGCCGCTAAAGCAGTCGCTTTTCAGGAAGCTCTAAGACCCGGTTTCAAGACTTATATCTCTAAAGTTATCTCCAATGCTAAGGCCATGTCCGACCAATTAATAAAGGGGGGGTTAAATATAGTAACAGGTGGGACGGACACACATGTTTTACTCGTAGATCTTCGCCCAAAAAATGTAAAAGGAAACGCTACCGAAAAAGCTTTGGGGCGAGCAAATATTACATGCAATAAGAATGCTATACCTTTCGACACCGAAAAACCTATGGTCACAAGTGGAATTCGTTTAGGCTCTTCA
>JAQBUS010000291.1 GCA_027623875.1 Pseudomonadota bacterium | reverse complement strand
CAAATATAGTTAAACCTGGAGACCCAGTTCTAGTGTGGGGAGCAGCCGGAGGCCTTGGGGCCATGGCATTGCAAATTGTCTCTGCCTTGGGAGGAAAACCAATTGCGGTTATATCTGATGAAAATAAACGCCAATTTTGTTTAGATAAAGGCGCCGTAGGCGTTATAAATAGGAATGACTTTAACCATTGGGGACCAATGCCTGACACTGGAGCACTCGAATATAAGGAGTGGGTTTCGGGAGTTAGATCATTTGGTAAAGCATTTTGGGAAGCTCTTGGTGAACGGAAAAACCCGAAGATTGTGTTTGAGCACCCGGGAGAGGCAACATTACCTACATCAGGGTTTGTTTGTGATACGGGCGGCATGATAGTCATTTGTGCAGGTACAACAGGTTACAACATAACCTTAGATCTTCGGTATCACTGGATGATGCAAAAAAGACTTCAGGGCTCGCACTTAGCTAATGACGAACAATCTCACGCTGTAAATGAGCTTGTTATTGCAAAAAAAGTTGACCCATGTCTTTCTGGAACATACTCATTTGACCAAATCGGACATGCTCATCAACTAATGCATGACAATAAACACCCATATGGCAACATGGCATGCCTAGTTAACGCGACTAAAGAAGGCCAAGGTGTAAGCTAAGCTTTCTAACAAAAGACCACTTTTTGTTCCTAATTGAATAACAGTTAGGGACAAAAAAGTTTTAGAGGAGTATATTTACATGATGGAATTTTATTATTCAAAAAATTCTGCCGCTTTTGCGGTAACCATTTTACTGGAAGACACTAAAGAACCTTATATTCCACATGAGTTAGATTTTTCTAAAGGCGATCAAACATCAGAGGGCTATCTGAAAATCAACCCTAAGGGTCGAGTTCCGTCCGTGGTCACACCTAAAGGCATCCTTACTGAGACCCCAGCAATTCTACAATACATTGCTCACCTCCATCCAGACTTAAAACTTTTACCTGAGGACCCATTTTGCAGCGCACAAGCTCTGGCATTCAATCTATATATTTCATCCACCGTTCATGTTGCTCATGCCCATAAACATCGAGGTTCCCGCTGGGCTACAGAAGATCACGCGTTACACAATATGAGTGCAAAAGTTACCGAAAATATGACCGAATGTGCTAAAAATATTGAGGAAAACTACCTCATAGGTCCGTGGGTCTCGGGCGATAACTATTCGATTTGCGACCCTTATCTGGCCTTGGCATTTCGATGGTTTAAGGATGACGGTGTCAACTTATCAGCTTTTCCACGCATCATAGAGCACGATATCCTCATAAGAAAAAGACCCTCGATGCAAAGGGCTATGGCTATACATGCCTCAATATAAACTTTTAACAATCAATTTTTGAGGTCTTTTAATATCTCTTCTGTATGCTGACCTCGAATTGGAATTTTAAATGAATTTTGGTTTTTCCAGTTTGAAAAACGGGGTGCCGGATTTGCTTGTAAGATGCCTTCAATTTTTTGCCAAGTTTTTCTTTCTAACATGTGTGAGTCTTGAGAGGATTCTGCAGGTGACAATATGGGAGCCAAGCATCCGTCAGACCCAATGAAGAGCTCGTTCCAATAATCTCTACTGTTTTTCTTAAAGATTTTCTCAAGCCGATCATTGAGGATCGGCCATAGAACCTTGTTATGTTGTTGAATGAAATCTGGGTCATTAGCTAACCCTAATTTAGATAAGAAAATAAAATAAAATTTACTTTCTAGGCACTGAACAGAAATATAAGTTTTATCTGAGCAAATGTAAGACCTGCTCCAATGCGGTCCATCTAAAAGGCTGTTCCCTCGCTCCATAGATAAGCCATCATTTTTTGTTAAAGACATGAGTAAGTTCATCATATGGGCCGAACCATCTACAATTGCTGCGTCAATGACTACACCCGATTCTCCACGTTGAACTTTTTGAAGCGCTGCCAAAATTCCAATAACTAGATATAGTGCTCCTCCACCAATATCTCCCACTAGTGTAGCTGGGGTTACTGGAGCATCCCCAGGCAAAGACGCGTAATGTAAAGCACCAGACACTCCAATATAATTCAAATCGTGCCCTGCTTGCATTGAACGAGGCCCATGCTGACCCCACCCAGTAATTCTGCCAAAAATAATATTTGGATTTAATTCAAAAACTTTTTCCTCACTAAACCCAAGCCGCTCCATCACCCCAGGTCTAAATCCTTCAATTAGCACATCGCTCCAAATTATAAGCTCCCGTAACGTGTTTTTATCGTTTGGATTTTTTAAATCCAGCACGATTGATCTCTTGCCTCGGTTAAGAAGGTCGGGTTTAGAGTTATTGCTTACATCTGACTCAGCGCCTCTTTGAACCGTGATTACATTAGCGCCTAAATCAGCAAGTGTCATACCTGCAAATGGACCGGGCCCAAGGCCCTCTAATTCAAGAACTTTTATACCACCAAGCATTTATAAACTAATCCTTAACTGAAAATATATCATACCATTATCCAAGTATTAACATTTAACATTAATTAAATCTGGCTATGCATTGAATTATATGAGTAAATACTATCTTGTCTACTGTGTATCAAAGCTGGGGAAGTTTTTGCGGCCAACGTCAATGCCCGGTACTTAAACATCCCTTTATAATCTAATTTTGAATGAAAAAGTTTTAAATTTGACTTGGATCTTTCTTGAACATCTGAAACCCGCTGACGGCGGGCAGTATAAAAAGACTTTATTGCTTCACTTAAATTTTCTTGAGCGCTTAAACACCTACTCAAAATTACAGCATCCTCAAGGGCCTGAACAGAACCCTGTGCCATCGAGGGAAGCATCGGATGGGCAGCATCGCCCACAAGTACAATTGAAGACTCTGTGGGCTCTACGATATCAGATCTTTCAAAAAGTCCCCAAATATAAATATCCTTAGATTTTTTAATAATCTCCGTCACTATCTCATTCCAACCAGAAAAATCATTCAAAGCCATAGCTTTATC
>JAQBUS010000290.1 GCA_027623875.1 Pseudomonadota bacterium | reverse complement strand
ATCGCATTACTTGTTTCATTACTTGTTCTGGGGCAGTTCCACCGAGACTTGATCTGCTTGATACCGAATTTTGAACACTTAGTACGCTAAATATCCCTTTAGTAATTAGAGGTTCTACACTTTGCATTTCTTGAAGACTTAAATCTGATAGGTTACAATTTTTTATTTCACAGTTTTTAACCAATGCACCGGTTATATGGTGCGCTTTGCGAAACGGTAAGTTTAGTTCCCTAACTAACCAATCGGCTAAGTCAGTGGCTGTTGAAAAGCCACTTGAGGCAGCTTTTTCAAGGTTTTCTTTATTGATTTTCATACCAGAAATTATTCTTGTCATAACTTGTAGGGAAATTGACAAATTATCAGAAGCATCAAAAAGTTGCTCTTTGTCCTCTTGCATGTCTTTATTAAAAGCTAAGGGAAGTCCTTTCATAACCATCATTAAGGCTACGTTTGCACCAAATATTCTCCCAACCTTTGCTCTAATAAGTTCGGCTGAGTCTGGGTTTTTCTTTTGAGGCATAATTGACGAACCAGTCGAAAATTCATCTGACAAAGAGATAAAAGAAAACTGAGAGGAGGACCATATAACGAGCTCTTCTGAAAGTCTGGAAAGGTGCATGGCGCAGATTGAGCCTGTTCCTAAAAATTCAAGAGCAAAGTCTCTATCTGACACGGAATCTAGGGAGTTTGCTGTGGGGCGATCAAAACCAAGAGCATCAGATGTCTGTTGGCGATCAATTGGGAAAGAGGTTCCTGCAAGAGCAGCAGCGCCCAGGGGACTTTCATTCAGCCGGGATCTTGCATCTGAAAACCTCTGATGGTCTCTCTCAAACATCTCTACATAAGCCATCATATGATGACCCCACGTAACTGGTTGAGCTGTCTGAAGGTGAGTAAAGCCTGGCATTACCCAGTCAAATTTACTTTCCGCGCTAATAAGTAACTCTTTTTGAAGAATTCTTATTGTTTGCATCATAGCGTCTATTTGTTCGCGAACCCATAATTTAGTGTCTGTTATCGTTTGGTCGTTTCGTGACCTGGCTGTGTGTAATCTTCCAGCTGTATCACCGATTAAATCTTTCAGGCGAGATTCTATATTCATGTGAATATCTTCTAATTGTACAGAAAACTCGAATTTCCCTGCTTCAATCTCAAGTTGGATCGCTTCAAGGCCTGAAATAATGGCTTCTGAGTCCTGTTTAGTAATTATGCTGGTTGTGCCAAGCATTGACGCGTGAGCTATTGACCCTCTAATATCTTGAATTGAGAGTCGTTTATCGAATTCGATAGATGCATTGATCGCTTCCATTAAGCTATCTTGCCCTGAGACAAAACGTCCACCCCACATTGCGTTTGATTTTTTTTTGATCATAAAGTATCTCTTTAGGAGTTAATTAAAATGAAGTTCTTTATTTGTATATTATTATACACTGCGATTAATCTCGGTGCAAATACGGTTAATGCGGGTACTGATAATTTAATTGCTTTAGCAGATGGGGACCTAGGTAGGATTCAATTTCATAAAAATGAGAAGAGTTTCTCGCTTTCTGAATTTGAACGGAGTGACGAAAAAAAAACTTCTATTCTAGATTATAAAGAAAAGTTCCTTCTAATTAATTTTTGGGCTTTGTGGTGTGCCCCTTGTGTAAAAGAGTTACCATCTCTCGATAATTTAAATATGTCCATCAATAATTCTAATTTTGAAGTAATTGCTATTGCCACAGGTCGAAATTCAAAAAAAAAGGCAAATCTTTTTTTTAAAACTAATAAGATTACATCACTCGAACTGCTCTTTGATTCAAACGGCAGCCTAGCTAGAGATATGCGTATAAAGGTACTTCCAACAACAATTATGGTTGGTTCAAATGGAAAAGAGGTCGGTCGTATAGAAGGTCTCGTGGAGTGGGACAGTATTGCATCACAAAAGCTTTTTAAAAGTTGGATTTCTAATTAATACTTTTTATTTTATAGCTTTAAGAAGGGGCAATAGTTTGGACATATCGGGCCCATGCTCTAGCCCCGTCAGAGCCTTACGTAGCGGCATAAATAGATCTCTCCCACTTCGTCCTGTTTTACCTTTCACATCCTTGGTCCACTTCGACCAAGTTTCTTGGTCGTAAGGCTGTTTTGGCAGCAAACTAATAGCTACCTTAACAAATTCAGAGTCTATGTGATCTATTACTGGCAACGCCCCTTCAGAACAGATTTTCCACCATTTTTCAATATCCGACCGGGTAGAAATATTATCCTTCGCAATGTCCCAAAAAGCCTCTTTCATATTATCGGGGACTTGCAATTTAGACAGAGTTTCGCTGATGTTTCCTAGAGAAGTAAGGCGCATGTGTTTTGTATTTAAAGCATATAATTCATTTGTATCAAACTTAGTTGGGGATGATCCAAAACGATCAAGCTCAAAGTACTTAATTAATTCGTCTATTGATGTCCTTAATTCAACAGTATCAGATGTGCCCAATCTAGCCATTTGACTAAGAAGTACCATTGGCTCAACTCCCGCTTCCTTAAGATCTTTGATCGCCAGCCCTCCCATTCTTTTTGAAAGAGCTTCCCCTTTGGCACCTGTCAGTAATGAATGGTGAGCAAAGGATGGAACGCTTTTTCCTAACGCTTGAATGATTTGCACTTGGGTTGCGGTATTTGTAACGTGGTCAGACCCCCTGACAACGTGTGTTATACCCATGTCGGTGTCATCGACTACAGAGGCTAAGGTGTACAAAAATTGTCCGTCGCCTCTAATTAGAACTGGATCTGATAAGCTACCCGCATCAATAGAAATTTTACCTAGAATTCCATCATCCCAGTCTATTCTAGTGTGTTCTAAAAAAAAACGCCAATAGCCAGGATGATCGATTCTGAGTTTCAGAATTTGGTCAGAAGTGTATTTTAAGGCGGATCTGTCATAGACAGGTGGCAACCCCATGTTGAGTTGCTTTTTGCGCTTTAAATCTAGCTCAGATGATGTCTCAA
>JAQBUS010000289.1 GCA_027623875.1 Pseudomonadota bacterium | reverse complement strand
CTCAATAATATAATTAAAGGGATTATCTATTTTGATAAGAAGGGTCAAAACTACTGAAGAAAAAAATATAGAGGCCACTAAAATCTTAGCAGGAGCTTACTCTTTAAAAAACCCAGAAGATCACGTTGAGTACTATGGTCGCATAGCAAAAGATTATGACACAAAATTCGCTGGGAATATGGGGTATATCTACCCCAAGGAGATTGCAAAAAAAATTTTAGAAATCAGAAACGAAATATCTGGTAAAATTTGCGATATTGGATGCGGTACTGGTTTAGTCGCCGAATGTTTGAAAAATGCGGACCAAACACTTGTAATTGACGGAGTTGACGTTTCTCAAGAAATGCTTGAGGTGGCACGAAATAAAAAAATTTATAACAGCTTATATGCCGTTGACCTAACAGCAGACACTTACAAAATACCAACAGATTATTCAGCAATAATTAGTGCTGGCACCTTTACCCACGGTCACTTAGGGCCAGAGCCCATACGAAGCCTCATAAAATACTGCAAAAATAATGCCCAATGTTTTATCGGAGTTAATCAAGTTCACTTCGACGAGAAACATTTCGCAAGCTTTTTAAATAACATGATTGAAGAAAAAATAATAGCCAATCTGTCTATAACAGAACTAACTATCTACCTTAATCAAGAGAGCGAGTACCGCTCAGACAAAGCATTGTTGTGTTATTTTGAGGTTAGCTGTTAGGGACTTAAAACCACCAGTTAAAAAAGGTATCCTATTAACTTCCCAAGGTTAATTCTCTTTCAAAAATCAAGTTATATGTTGGTTTTAAATGTCTTGATTTAGCTGTTGCTTGAGCCCACCCGATTGTCAGTAAACATTCTTTTTCTAAATCTGTTTTAGGCTTGTGTAAGTGATCTTTATAAACCCAGCTCCCCTTATCATAACTACCGTAAACCGCACCGGTTTCTGAATCCACTAAAGTTACTACCGGTATTCGAGAAAAGCATTGTTTAACAAAAGAGTGATCAGTTTTATAATTTAAGTCTAACACCTCGTCTGGTTTTTTTGCTTTAATATTCACCTCTTTAAATAAATCAATGTTACTTAATCCGGCAAGATCCAAAACGGTCATTTTTCCACCTTTACCAAACGCAATTGTTTTAGGACTCACTCCTAACTCAACATTATTATCCAAAAATTCAAAATTTATTTCCTTATCTTGTATAGCCATCCAAGAAAAGAACAATTCGGGCATACCTGTATACGCCTCTATGTTATGAGACAGCAAATCGTCTACTGCTTTGTATCTTGATGTCGATAGCCCCCTCTTCCAAGCCCTCTCAACAGTCGCTGAAGGTGAAGTAATTACAAAAAAAAGAAATACTTTTTCTCCAAAGCGCGTAAGCAAACGGCTATTATAATTTCCATCCCCACCAATAGTGAAACTATCAAATCGGAATCGATCAATTAAAAGGTGCGGCATCTCTCCTTTTTTGGCTTTTTGAGCCATATATAAATCGAGTTTCTTGTCTATGAGTTCTAATTCATGACCTGTTAGCATTGCACCGTATTTATAATCTGCACCGAGGCTACTATAGTCTAAAAGAAACTTCCTCCAGTAATCAGGGCTTATCAGAGCAAAATCTTTCCACGGTATATCCATTCGCTCGGCTAGATGTCGTTGTTGAGGTCTTATTGTGCTCTTACCTGCAGCGGAGGCACCTTTCGTATTCATTACAATTGGTGTCAATTGGGAAGGTAGATACCTATAATCCTCAACCATTACGGCCGTCTTAAATGTAGGGCCTATCAACCTCCCAATTTCATAACCTCCAAAACTGTTTAAAAACACTCGTAACACGAGCGGAAGAAATAAACCCTGATCAGATACTAATTTTCCTTTTACTCCTATTATACCACCAATGACTCGAGCTAGAGCAAATTTACAACAGGAATCAATATCTTCAGGAGTTTCCGGGTATATACTCCATTTCCGTAAAAGTTTTATATCTCGTGACTCTGTAGAAATGCTTTTCTCACTTTTCCAATTCCGAAATACTGTTGGAAATTCTAAGCGTTTCTTCTGTCCTTCGGACTCAGTTGTCTTTAGCAGAAACTCCTGATTAAAAATTTGAAATATTCGTGCCTCAACTTTATTACAATAATCTCTAAATCTAATAGTGATGTTATCAAGTTCTGGGTTTATATGTTTTTTAAGAATTCTAGAAACCATAGAACGTAGCGAAATACCTAAATCTTCATAATTGGGCCCATCGGGAACAGATAAATCGGCTGTAACTCGAATTAGAAGTTCATGTACGATGAGCCGTTTAGCTGATAACGAGCATAGTTCCTGAGGTTTCAATCCACATAATTCAGTGGCCCCCATGGCTTCTCCGTAGCTTACTGTGCTGTTCTCTTTACGAAATAACGTTATTAACTCCTTTAAGCGTCCAGGGATCTCTGACTCTAAACCAGGATTCCACGCATTAAAGGTTAAATCATTACGATCCATACACTCTTCCCGTCAGAATAAGGCTCCTTAAGGTCGCCCTCTCTTTTTGACTTACATAGAGACTTCTCTTCTCATTCTATCACGCACCCATTTAAAAAATGGAAGAAAAATAAGTATGATTGCAATAACTGTAATGGGTCCAGCTATTGGTCTGGTAAAGAAAATAGAAAAATCACCGTCCGAAAGAAGAAGGGACTGACGTAGCTTAGGTTCTGCGATTGGACCTAGAACGATTGCCAAAACGGCAGGAGCAAGTGGGTAATCAAGCATGCGTAAAACGAATGCAGCAAGTCCTACTAAAACCATTAAACCAACATCAAACATATCGAGATAAGCCGCATATGTCCCAACAAGAGATAAGACAAAAATTACTGGGGCTAGAATCGTGAAAGGCATTCTAAGCATCCACAGAAATACAGGTATAAACGCTAAATTTAAAACTACTGCGACTATATTCGAAATATAGAAAGATCCTATAAGTGGCCAAACAAATTCAGGTTGATTTGTAAAAAG
>JAQBUS010000288.1 GCA_027623875.1 Pseudomonadota bacterium | reverse complement strand
AAATTGGCTTTTCAATTTAAAAAAGCTGGAAAAAAAGTTTTGATAGTTGCTGGTGATACCTTTAGAGCTGCCGCAGTTGAGCAATTACAAATTTGGGGGGACCGCGCGGATGTGGCTGTTTTATCTGCAAACGAGGGGTCTGATCCAGCATCTTTAGTATTCGATTCTATGGAAAAAGCTGAGAAAGAGGGCATTGATTTACTCTTGATTGATACCGCTGGTCGGTTACAGAATCGTACAGATTTAATGGAAGAGCTGGCAAAAATAGTTAGAGTTATAAAGAAAAAAGATTCATCAGCACCACATAACACGTTACTTGTTTTGGATGCCACAACAGGTCAAAATGCACTTAATCAAGTGGGTGTTTTTAAACAAATCTCTGAAGTTTCAGGGTTAGTAATGACTAAATTAGATGGAACAGCTAAGGGAGGGGTGCTTGTCGCTTTAGCAGATAAATTTGGACTTCCAATACATGCGATCGGAGTCGGAGAGCAAATAGATGACTTGGCTCCATTTGACGCTCGTGAGTTTGCGATGGCTTTAACCGGCCATATAGATTGACAGAATGGTTTCTATCCTTAGAGGGTACAAGTAGAGGTCACCAAGTGGCCCTTTATTTAGCAATATTGGCCGCTATTCTTCACGCTGCAATTGGAGCACTTCAAAAAGGCAAGCATGATCCGTGGCTCTCACGGGGGGCGATTGATATTTGTTATGGAGTAATGGCAGCTCCTATAGCTTTCTTTATTGTACCTTGGCCAAGTGCTGAGATGTGGCCCATTTTAATTATGGCTTTGTTAATTCACTCAGTTTATAAGCTATTACAGGGGTGGACCTATAGCCGTGGGGCGTACACAGTTGTTTAGCCAGTTGTTAGGGGTACAACGCCTCTCTTTACAATTATAGGGTCGTATTTCATGTTTAGCGAGGTACTGGCCCCTATTCAGTGGGTAGGAGTGTTACTCGTGGTCACTGGAATAATTTCCCTAGCCCTATTCAATCTTAATACTATTGTTTTAGATCGGAACAAACTAACTTCTGCATTGGTTTTAGCTGTGACCACGGGCGTTTTTGTTGCAGCGTATACGACATACGATGCCTATGGAATTAGATCGGCTATCAATCCTTTTACCTTTATCTTTTGGCTGTTTATGATTGATGGGTTTTTTATTCCAACGGTAGCTTTTTTTCGTTGGCGTTCAATGGAAATCAAGCCGGATCTTCAAGGGCTCTTCGGGCGTGGTTTTTTTGGTGCAATTATTGCTTTCTTCTCTTTTGGGTCAATAATGATGGCTACTCGTTTAGACAATGTTGGAGAGATAGCAGTAGTTAGAGAGACCTCAGTTATTTTTGCTGCGTTGATTGGATCACTCTTTCTAAATGAACGAGTTGGCTCTAAAAGATTAATTCTAATTGTTATGATAGCATTTGGAGCTGTTGTTACAAAAATAGGGGGATAAATGAATAAAGGTAAATTATTTATGGTTCTAAAATCCTTTTTGGAGTTCGGACCAATTATTATATTTTTTCTCAGTTATGGGAGAATAAAAAATAGAGTTTTTTCAATTGGTGGGGTCGAGTATGAGGGCTTTATCGTTGCTACTGCTACTTTTATTCCAGTATTGCTAATATCTATAGGTTTATTGTGGTTATTAACAGGCAACCTGTCCCGGATGCAGGTGGTAACAGCTATTCTGGTTATCATCTTTGGAGGATTAAGTATTTGGTTTAATGATGAGCGGTTTTTTAAAATGAAACCTACCATTATTTATCTTATATTTTCAGGTCTTCTAGTCTTTGGACTTCTAAGACAAAAATCTTATTTAGCATATGTTATGGAAAGTATGATCCCTATGGAGCCGGTAGGCTGGAATATTTTAACCAAGCGTGTAGCATTTTTCTTTTTTTCTCTAGCAGTCGCAAATGAAATTATCTGGCGCAACATGAGCACGGATACTTGGGTAAATTTCAAGACATTTGGCATTACTGGGGCTGTCTTTGTTTTCTTCATACTACAGAGTGGGTTATTTAAACGGTACGGCGTTGAGCCTCAAGAATAGAGCTGCCTTTCCATCAAGTTTAATGGAGTTAACCAATATGGAAAAGGGTTTTGAAGCTATTCGGATCCCAACTTTTTTGAGTAAAAGTAGTGCCGCTTGTGATTATTGAAATAGCATCATGTGAGTGCAAGCTTTCTTGGTGACTTGCCATAACTCGATAACTTTTAATTCTTTTGTCCTCATTTAGGCTTTTTGCAAATGATCTAACAGCGTCTTCTACAAAAATTGGGTTGGCTGCATTTAATTCCGCGAAAGCCTGTTCGTCTTCTCTTTTAACCATTACCTGTGTTTCCGTAGGAACTGCTATCCTACACAAGTCCACAAGATCTTCGAACCACAAAGTTGGATGCTTTGGGTCAACCTCAACCGAGACCCTAGCCACTGATCTTTGTGAGTGAGGGGTGGCGAGTTGTTTGCGAGTTGATCTGGCGTGTTCTGCTAGCTCTAAGGAGCAAGGGCATGTAGAAGAATAAACATAGTCAAGATGAATTATTTTTTTTAATTCATTATCAGCGTCAACCACCTCAAGAGCAATGTCATAATATTGGTAACCCTCCAGCTGTGATCTTAGGCTGGTTACTTTCATTGGAAAAGAAAATTTCATTTGTATCCGGGCATCCAGGCTATGATTGTCATCTTTATACATATTAATTGCGTTAGTTATGACATCAAAACTAAAAATATCATTTGCGGTTTTGTAAAAAGATCGAATTATTCTAGACATGTTTATGCCTTTTTTATTATCTTCTAAACTTACTGACCCGGTCACAGAAGTTTCTAAGGTAAGTGACGAAGATCCACGGGTTTTAAAGCTAACCGGCAACCTAAAGTTTGATATTCCTACATGTTGAATTCTTTGTGCCGCACCTCTGATTTTTGAGCCTGAACCATTCTGTACGTCGGGCATTGATTTAAGGTAAGAGTCATTTGGTACAAAA
>JAQBUS010000287.1 GCA_027623875.1 Pseudomonadota bacterium | reverse complement strand
CTGCCTATGAGATTGTAGACAAAAATATGGCCGGAACCGGTTCTATGGAGGTTATGTTGGATTTTGGTAAGTCTGATGCATTATCTGATCCACGAGTCTTGAATGCTATAGATGCTATGGAAAGTAATGTCATGCGGAGTTATGGCGATTATGTTGTACGTACAGCATCCCTAGTAGATCTAGTAAAAACAACAAACCAAACAATGAACAATGATGATCCGGCTTTCTACGCTGTTCCAGATAGCTCTCTGGCTGTGTCCCAACTATTGTTTCTATTCAACAGCTCTAACCCCCAAGACCGGCGTCGGATTGTATCGGACGATTATTCGCGTACGCATGTTACTATCCAGCTACGCAGTGCAGGAAGCCATGAATATGGGCAGATATTTTCAGATATTGAGGATGTGATAGCTTCACATTTTGAATCTCTCAGCGTTGATTATCCTGCTTGGCAGGTTGAACTGACAGGAACATTTGCTCTAATAATGAGGATGGCAGACGTGATTTCGAACAGTCAAGTGAAGTCATTAACATTGGCAGTCATTATTATCTCTTCCTTATTGATGGTGACGCTGGGATCAGTTCAGGGTGGATTACTAGCCCTTATACCCAATATCTTACCAGCTGTTTTAGCTTTTGGATTAATGGGGCTTTTGAAAATTCCACTAGATACAGATACCTTGATGATAGCTCCTTTAATTATTGGCATCGCTGTTGATGATACGATACATTTTGTAACGCATTATCGTATGGCGCTGGCTCGTGGAAAATTAGCAACTGATGCACTTATTCAGACTGTGAAAGAGGTGGGGCAAGCAGTGACATTCACCTCATTGGTGCTGGGTTTGTCTTTTATGATGCTTGGTTTTTCCAATCATCTGGGGCTTGCGAAAGTTGGTATTTTTGGATCTCTTGCAATTTTTGTGGCGTTACTGTGTGATCTGTTGTTCTTACCGGCCTTGATATATATTTTTCAACCAAAATTTGGCATTAAAGACGCAGGTATTGCTCATTTCGAAAAAAAAGGAATCTAGTTTGAAACTTATATATTTGACTAAACTTCTGATGTTCTCAGTTACGAATTTGATTGCATGGTGTCCTTTGGTGGTGTTTGCTCAGGATGCTCGGGAAATAATGGAAAAGGTAGACGCTGGATCTCGAACTCAAAACGATAACGCCTTTTCTGTTATAAAAATTTCTACCTGCAAATTTGGCATTGTTGGTGGTAAATTGAAATGCAGTCATAAGCCTACTGTTAAAACGCTTGAAAGTGCGGCGATAAATTTTGGGTCCGAAAAAAAAGATAGTAAATCCATTGCCATCATTTTAGAGCCTGCTTCCGAACGAGGTATCGGGATGCTAAGTTTCGTTTACGACAGCTCTGAGAAAGATAACGAAACGTGGTTATATTTGTCTGCTTTAGGGAAGGTTAAACGGATTGTCGCCTCAAACTCATCCGGCGACAGTGAACCAGTGAGTGTATTTGGTTCTGAGTTTACAACAGAAGATCAGGAAACCGGTAAGCTGGATGATTATACGTTTAAACTGTTAAATACCGCAGACTTTCAGGGGCGCAGTGCTTTTGTAATTGAACAGACCCCAACTAAGGAACGTTTGCAAAAGACCCGTTATGCTCGGTCGGTGGTGTGGGTAGACACTGAGCGCAATGTAGTTCTCAAGTCAAAAATGTATGATAAGCGCAAAGCTGAAATTCGACGGATAGTTAGTGGAAAGGTCGAAAAACTAAATGGGGTCTGGGTAGCACGCTCAATCACGATAATGAACCTTGTTACCAACCGCTTGTCTAACATAGCGATTAAGAAGAAGCATTTTGGGATTCGGATAGCCCCAGAACTTCTGAGTCGTAGGTCGCTTACAGACACAGCCTTTCGGGAGCGTCACCTGAGTATATTGCGTGCGCAAGCACGATAAAGGTGGATATGAGCCGGTTATTTTTATTTTGTTGCATATATTGCTTTTGCTTTTCTGGTGGGGTGCTATTTGCTGAGGAATTCGATGGGGATCTGATGTTCGACGATCTACATTTTTTTGAAGAGATGTCGTCACAAAAAAAGGCCAATGGACCTGACGTCAGCATGAAAATAAATTTTGGATTATCAAAACTATATCACAGGAAAACAGAAACAGCCGGCATACATATTAATCTTTCCGATCGTTATGATCTGAAAGATTTCGGATTTCTTGATTGGTCAGGAAATATTGAAGTGAACCGAACGAAAGGTGTTTCGATAGAAAAATCAACACTAAATAAACTTCTTTTACAAAATTCAGCAGGAAATCTGAGCTGGCAAGTTGGTAAGTTCAGGATAGGTTGGGGTGAAATTGAGGGTGGACAAGTTCTGGATGTTATTAATTCCGCCCCGGTGTCTGGCGTTACTGGGGCAGGAAGTGATGATTTGCCAGGTCAATTTTTTCTGAGTGCTGAAATGTTTTCTAATACTAATACCTTTTCTGGCTTTATTGGCCTAAATCCAGATAGTTCCCACGTAAAAAGTTCGCAAGTGAGTGGAAATAATACTGAGTATGGCTTTCGTGCTACACAGCCAATTAATCGAGGACAGTATAGTTTGTATTTGGCAAGATTAACGCCTCAATTTGGTGTGGTAGATCGTGCAACTCTTACATCAGCAGCCCGACCTTATAGAACTGTTGGTCTATCTGCTCACCGTGCTGCTGGGGCAGCACTTTTGGAAGTAGATCTTGCTTATAAAACTGATTTATTACGTGCCTCAAATAGTGAATTAACTCCTCATGATCGATTTGATTTAGCGCTAGGGTTGGAATATGCGGTATCAAATCTGACTCAATTAAATACCAGTTTTACAGCTAAGCGTTGGTTAAATCAGGAAACCAGTTATTTTGATACTGGAATTGGTGGTCCAGTAGCAGCGTCCCAAACTAATGCTTCATATCTAATTGGGCTCACAAGTAGTGGTTTTGATGGAAAGCTTTCGTTAAGTGGTTATTTCGGAAAGGAAAC
>JAQBUS010000286.1 GCA_027623875.1 Pseudomonadota bacterium | reverse complement strand
AACAACAACTAGAACCCCCAATAGCGAAACAAAAAGGCCAACAATTTCAATTTTTTTAACTTTAGTTTTATAAAATATTAATGAAAATATTAAGATAGACGCTGGCATAACCCCTTGAATAACTCCAAGATTAATCGCTGTAGTGTAATGTGCCGCTTGATAATATAGAATATTAAAAGCAGCTAATCCGGCTGCTCCCATAAAAAAAACCCACATAAGATTTTCTCTAATGACCGGAAGAGATTCTTTAATTTTGTTTCTTTGAATCAACAATAACAGTGGTACAACAAGGCTCCATCGAAGGAATACTATAACCATTGGAGAAATATCGCCGGCAGCTAATTTTCCTGCTATGGTATTTCCTCCCCACCCTAGAGTCGCCAAACACAACAGCAATGGGGCATTAGAATATGCTTTTAATAAAATACTAATCTTATATCCCTTTAAAAATAGTGTGTTTTTTTTATTAAATTTAAACTCAGTCTAATCTTAAATTCATATTTAAAAGTTAATTTAACATACGGATTCTATTAAATTAATTCATCTGTTCTATCGTTTGTTTCACCGAAACGCTTTAAAATAGCTGGTTTTGTTCCTTCATATGCTTTCTCTATATTCTTTTTAATTTTTTCGTTTTCTCGCTCAAATAGACTATTGCCCGCGAAATCGGATTCGACTAGCAATGGGCCGAAATTCTTCACTTGGATAACCCACATTGCTTGCGCCAATCCAATCTCTTTTTTCCAATGAATAGATTTGACTCCCTTCACTCCTCGACCAAGGAGTGCTCCAGTTCCATAACCAACAGTCGTAAGATATAAAGCCCCGTGTGGAACAAAGTGGTCCTTATAATCTTTAGAGCTCATACCCCCTTTTCCGATTATCAGTTTTGCACCACTTTTCTTTAACCAAGCACCAATCCATTTTGAAAACCGAAATGAGGCTGTGGCAGTTACAGCTCCCAATGAAAAAGATCCGTCTTCATGCTGCACTGCAGCAGGTGAACAGTGAAAATTCGTTGCGCTAATCTTTGGCAAATCAATTGGAAGATTGCTTCCTTCTTCTAAAACTTTTTTATAAACACCCTCTCTGGCTGTATATATAACGCCGTCCAAGTAAACTACATCTCCAATATTTAGGGCTTCCAAATCAGATTTATTTGGATTCGTACTTAATTTTATCTTCTCCCTAGGCTTTAAATTCACCATTCAATAGTTTCCCGCCGCTGATATTCTGTAAACCAATTTGGGTTTGTTCGATATTCCACAGTACCGTCTCCATGGATACGTGCTACCGCTCGACGGGAGGACAAACAAAAAGCATGAACGCTCATTTGCATGCCTCCAGTATGGCAAAAACCAACCTCTATATTGCAATCTATAACCATAGACTTTCCGACAAAGCCCATGGCACCCATTCCAATGCTGTTTCCCAGCTCCTTAAGCTCATCTTCTAAAGCTGCTATTTTTGTATCTGGATTTCTATCACCAACAATCCGCAAACAGGCGGCTCTCTTTCCTAACACCATACAGGCATCCTTCGATCCACCCAAACCAATTCCAATTATGGCCGGTTGGCAAGCTAAACCTCTTTTGCCAAATGCAACTATAGTATCCAAAAAAAATCTTTTTATTCCCTGGATTCCATCGCTTGGAAATAACATCCTATAATCGGTGCCAAATAATCCGCCTTTGTGCACTGTCGTTAGGTCTATCCAATCACCGTTCGGCTCAAAGCCATATTCAATTTCTGGGGCCCCTATGCCAACATTATTATCATGATCAGTCCTCCAGAGGGGATGAACCCTATTGGGTCGAAGAGGAATAGAAGTTGTGGCTCTTGCCGTAGCTCTACGGAGACTGGCCTCCAATGAAACTGGACCCCCTTCAATCAAGCTCTCATTTCCCATTTTCACATACCAACGGGGGCAACCAGTGTCGCCACACATCGCTCTACCATCTTCTTTAGCTGCCGCATAATTTTCCAACATTGCCTCGAGAACGAAACTAGATAGATCGCCATCCTCTACTTTTGCTGCAGCCTTTAACCCAGTCAAGTAATCGTCGGGAATTTCTATGGCGGCCTTTCTCATAAGATTTTCGGCAGTTTTCTCTATAGTTTCTATCGAAATCATCTTAGCACCCTTAAAAATAGTGATAAAAAAGCGTAATATTTAACTGGCCCAAGTCAAATTTCGACAAGACTCAATACAATAAAAGTTTTATCTAGGTCGATCACCTTTTATCGTCACTCGCCGACCTTTACGCTCTGCCGGCCAATAATCCCAAATAGCCCGGTGCATACAGCAGCGATTATCCCAGAATGCCATATCATTTTGTGACCAGCGAAACCTAATTTGATTATCAATATGTTCGACATGAGTAAACAGCATCTCTAAAATCGACCTACTTTCCATCTCAGACAACTCGTTGACCCGGGTAGTAAAAGTGCGATTAATAAAAAGTGCTTTCTTACCTGTGTCAGGGTGAGTTCTAACCACCGGGTGAGTGGCCTCAGGGCATTCTATATCGATATCACTTTTCCCTCTATCACTGTATCGCCCCTTATAAATGTGTTCCGAACTATGTAAGGCAGTTAATTCACCCACCATATTTTTTAGTGGTTCTGAAAGGCTCTCATAAGCTGAATACATATCACTAAACATAGTGTCGCCACCACAGGGCGGAAGTATGTGTATCTGCAACATAGTTCCCAACGGCGGCACTTCATCACACGAAACGTCAGAATGCCAAAACTCACCATTTGCAATTTTTGAATCCTTTGTAGCATGAATTTCAAAAACTTCGGGGTGTCCTTTCATTGTTGGAGCTGCAGGATGCGCATGCAAGCTTCCGAAAAGCTTTCCGAATGCCACATGTTGTTCTGGTGGTATTTCTTTTTGCTCTTTAAAGAACAAAACTTGATAATCTAAAAATGCTTGTTTGATTTCATTAAACTGATCTTCTGGAACGGGTTGACTCAGATCGACACAATAAATTTCAGCTCCTAAATTTGGA
>JAQBUS010000285.1 GCA_027623875.1 Pseudomonadota bacterium | reverse complement strand
ATAGGACTTAAATGTAACGGCACATCATGTTGGTAAAAAATGCAAACTTTCTCTGAATCTTTTTCAACTGCTTTCCAGCTTATATTTAGCCTTGATTCAGATTTACTAGAGATATTATCTCTTTCTATACGTGTGAGTTTAACTTCATTAGTTCTATCTTGTTTAATTGGTTTACCCTTAGGGGCTATTCTTGCCATTAAGAGTTTTATTTTTAGAAAAACGCTTGTCGTCATCGTGAATGCCCTTATGGGACTTCCACCAGTAGTTGTTGGCTTAATCGTATACCTAAACCTATCTCGGTCCGGCCCATTTGGTTGGCTGGGTTTATTATATTCACCAACAGCAATGATTATTGCACAAATGATACTTGTCACTCCAATTATTATTGGACTCTCATGCCAAATCATTGAGGATGTAAGGAAAGATTACAGAGATTTGTTTGAATCTCTAGGGGTGTCTGATCTAAAGGCTATTACAACATACTTATTTGATGCCCGCCATTCACTTTTAACAGCTATTCTGGTCGGATTTGGTAGAGCAATATCTGAAGTGGGAGCCATTATTATTGTTGGAGGAAACATTGATCATCTAACCCGAGTTATGACGACAGCCATAACTCTAGAGACATCTAAGGGAAATCTTTCTTTAGCATTAGCGTTAGGCCTAATTCTTTTATCCATATCTTTGTTTGTTAATTTTGTTGCCATTTGGGTAAAGAATGCAGCAAAAAAGCATGCTTATGTCTAATCATATAAGCAATTTTAAAAATATACTCTGCCCAATCGAGGTCCGAGATATGTTTCTCAAAACAGAAGAGACAACTCTTTTAAGTAACGTGAATCTTAATATTCCAGACAATGGCATAACTATAATAATGGGCCCTAATGGAGCTGGTAAAAGCCTATTACTAAGATGCCTGCATGGGCTTATCAAAACATCTAATGGTGAAGTTACGTACGCCAGGAAAATACTCGACATTAAAATTAGAAAAAGGCAATCCATGGTCTTTCAAACACCCACTTTATTAAGAAGATCAGTGTTGGAAAATTTACTGTTTGTTTTAGAAAAAAAGGGAAAAACCCAAGTTGATAACTGCCTGAAGATATTAGCAAAGATAAATTTAGAAGACCATAAGAGCCAACCTGCTCGTCTTCTGTCTGGTGGAGAAAAACAGAGATTATCCCTGGCAAGGGCCTTACTAACTAATCCGGATGTTCTCTTCCTAGATGAGCCGACTGCAAACCTAGATCCATCCTCAGTCTTATTAATTGAAAATTTAATTTTGGAGGCCCGATCAAATGGTATAAAGATAATTTTAATTACCCATGATATCGCACAAGCAAAACGGCTAGCAGATGAAGTGATCTTTATAAATAAAGGTCACATAATAGAGCATACCAAAGCTAAAACTTTTTTTATAAAACCGAGCAGCTCAGAGGCCGAAGCGTACCTGGGCGGAAATCTTCTCATTTAATAAAGCAATGCAGAAAGTCCTTGATTAATGAACCTACTACCTATTTCAAAAGCCATCCTATTATTAATCTTAAGTTTAACATTCCTACCTCTTTCGACCCAAGCAGATTCCTCTATTATAATTCAATCGACCACTTCTACCAAAAATTCTGGTTTATACACCTATCTACAACCCCTAATTAAGGAAGATATTGGGTTAACCATTAAAGTCGTAGCAGTCGGAACAGGAGCAGCAGTAAAAAACGCAAAAAACTGCGATGGCGATGTACTGATAGTGCATGCTAAAGAACTGGAAATGGAATTTGTTAAGTCTGGTTATGGAGTCGAGAGGTTTGATTTAATGTACAATGACTTCGTTGTTGTAGGTCCGACCTCAGATCCCGCAAACATCCATAACAAGACCTCAATTTCTGATGCCCTTCAGACAATTTTTGCTGGGAAACGACTTTTTGTTTCACGGGGCGACAATTCCGGCACCCACATTAAAGAATTGGAATTATGGGATAACATAGACATTGACCCAACACTCTGGTCAGGAACTTGGTATAGAGAGCTTGGCAGTGGAATGGGCGCAACGCTGAATTCAGCTATAGCTATGGGAGCCTATACACTAACAGATAGAGCAACTTGGATAAGCTTCTCAAATAAAGCTGATTTCGAAATTTTAGTTCAAGAACTTCCAAATCTTCGAAACCAATATGGAATTACACTTATAAACAAGGATAAATGCCCTACTTCTCGCTCTGTTGAAGGGCAGAAATTCATTGACTGGCTTTTGTCTAATAAGGGTCAGGATGCAATTAAATCTTTTAAAGTAAGTGGTCAGCAATTGTTTTTCCCAAACGGAAAATAGCATAGTATATATCAATAAATTTAATTCTCAATTTAACGTAATTAATCTTTTACTAAGAATCTTTGGCTAATTATCAGGAGTTCAAATTGAAAAAAATCGGTTTTGTAGGATTAGGTGCTATGGGGTCAAGAATGCTCCCGCATCTTCAAAAATTTGGATATGATGTAATTGGTTTTGATAAAAATCCAAGAATTGATCTACCAAGAGACATAAAAATATCAGAAAGCATATCGGAATTAAAAAATTCAGAAATCCTAATTTTGATTTTACCAGATGGTTCAATAGTTAGGGAAGTATCGATTGTTTTAGCGAATTTAGGCTTTGCAGGATTAATATTGGATATGTCATCTAGCCACCCAAATGACACTATTGATTTACAAAAAACTCTAAAATCTTATAATATTTCTGTAATAGATGCACCTGTGTCTGGAGGTGTTAAGAAGGCCGAAACCGGGTCCTTGACTATTATGGTCGGAGCCGAAGAAAATGAATTTACTTCTATAAAAACCTTACTTGAGTGTTTCGGAACACCAGTTAATGTCGGCCCTCTTGGGGCTGGTCATGCCATGAAGGCATTAAACAATTACGTATCTGCCGCGGGACTGTTGGCCAGCATGCAGGCTTTGGCTACGGCTGAAACATATGGAATTGGGATTGAAAAATTTACAGATGCAATAAACTCTTCAACTGGA
>JAQBUS010000284.1 GCA_027623875.1 Pseudomonadota bacterium | reverse complement strand
CCTGCCTGGGTGATGGGGTAGCCAAGGCTGCAAGTTTGTCCGGGATAATTGGAGCTATTATTGACGGTCCTTGTACAGACTCTGTTGAGTTAGCTGAAATGGGTTTTCCGGTTTGGTGTAGAGGCACTGCACCAGTAACTACTAGATTACTTAATCTCGCAGGTAGCATTCATGTGCCAGTCAGCTGTGGGGGGGTTGCTGTACTTCCGGGTGATGCGATATTGGCAGATTCTGAAGGTGTGTATTCTTTATCACCTAAGGAAGCTCTTATAGTAACAGAAATCGCCTTAACTCGAGCGGCAATTGTTGAAGAAAAAAGAAAGTCACGACCTACTTGTGTTAGTTTAGGTAGACTTACAGGAGCCTCAAAGCTTGTTGAGAGTGACCTAGAGAAGTATTAATGATTATCTAAGGGTAGGAATGCTTCTGCATTAGGAGAAAATTCTGATTTGGGACTGGAGCCTGATCTAACTAAAATCGGCAAATACAAGGATTAGTGCTTAGCTTTCGTTTCATTTGGCCCAGATGCTCCAGCCCACGATGTGCGCCAGAAATTCTGCTGTCAGAAGTGCAAAGCTAAAGGGGCTTTGCTGGTGCTGTGAGGGAGGATCGAACTCCCGACCTCACCCTTACCAAGGGTGTGCTCTGCCACTGAGCTACCACAGCATATATTTTCACCTGACGCGTTGGATACGATCAAAACCATAATGACGCAAGGATAATAAAGATACTTCTTATAACAAGGCATAACGTCTTTTTATAGAATTTTGGTTATAAGACTTCTTAAGTAATGTAGAATTATTTTAGTTCTAGGAATGCACATGAACTTCAAATCTTTTCACATTATTTGTGCATTTCATTAATTAATTTTGCATTTTGCTACGCCAATCTGGTGTTAGGGAAAACAAAAGTGTAAGCATTTGGTTATGATTGAGAAAAAAGATAAGTCGCAGAAGTTAAAAGATTCTGAGCAAAAACGCAGAGAGCGTTTGAAGCTTGCTTTAAAAACAAATATGAACCGACGAAAAGAGCAAACTCGGTCTCGAGTTAATAATAAAGTATCAACCGTAGAAACTGAATTAGAGTAAAACTAAATGGATAAGATCGTTGTGGTCGGCAATGGCCCTCTTTACGGAAAGATACCGATAGCTGGTGCTAAAAATGCTTGTTTGGCACTAATGCCAGCCACACTTCTCTCCTCAGAGGATTTAATATTAACAAATTCTCCGCGCTTAAGTGATATCCGAACAATGTCTCATCTGCTTAAATCTCTTGGGTGTAGTGTAGTAAGCTTAGATGAGGGTAGAACTCTTGTGCTGTCGACCAAGAATATTGATAATCATATAGCGGAGTACGATATAGTTAGAAAAATGAGGGCTTCTATTTTGGTTTTGGGCCCAATGCTAGCAAGAGAAGGCAGGGCTATTGTCTCGTTGCCAGGGGGATGTGCTATCGGAGCCCGCCCCGTGGACTTACACTTAAGTGTGTTGGAAGCCCTGGGAGCTATCTTTGAGTTAAGAGACGGGTATATAGAAGGTAAAGTAAACGGCAAGTTAAAGGGTGCCATTTTTACCTTTCCCATGGTGTCGGTAGGTGCAACTGAAAATGCGTTAATGGCAGCGACATTAGCCTTAGGGACTACAGTTTTAAAAAATGTAGCAAGAGAGCCAGAAATTGTTGATTTAGCGGAGTGCCTTATAAAAATGGGTGCTAATATATCGGGCCATGGAACAAGTGAGATTACTATTGATGGGGTCGAGTCTCTCAAGGGGGCGACCCATTCGATTGTTGCTGACCGCATTGAGCTGGGCACTTATATGTTAGCTCCGGTAATTGCTGGTGGCGAAGTAGAATTATTAGGCGGTAGACGAAACTTGATTTCGTCGTTCTGTGATAAATTAGAGCAATCAGGTGTAGAGATTTTACAGAAAGAGAATAGCTTAGTAGTAAGAAAGACAAATAATCAAGTGCGAGGAATAAACATCATAACTGAGCCTTTTCCTGGTTTCCCAACAGACTTGCAAGCTCAGATGATGGCAGTTTTATGTACTGCTTTGGGGGATTCTATTTTGGAAGAGAGGATATTCGAGAACCGATTTATGCACGCCCCTGAACTTATTAGAATGGGAGCAAAAATAGATGTCCAAGGAGGGGTTGCTAAGGTAAGTGGGGTTGCCCGACTTAGGGGAGCACCTGTTATGGCAACTGATCTTAGGGCATCTGTGTCATTAATTTTAGCTGGTTTGGCAGCTGAGGGAGAAACAATTGTTAGTCGGGTTTATCATCTAGATAGAGGGTATGAAAAAGTCGAAGAAAAGCTTGGCGCTTGTGGGGCATTAATACAAAGAGTTTCCGAATGAGTGAGGATGCTCGCTTTGAAGATGGGGCTGACCGGCCACTTAAGCTACGTGCTGAAGATATTTCTGATTTGGAAGTAATATCGTCATTGATACAAGACAGTATAATTGTTCCTTCTGAAATTTCTTGGACGCCAAAAGACCGGCGTTTTGCCTTACTTATAAATAGGTTTCGGTGGGAAGATAAAACCACTTATAGGAACGTCGAAAGAGTGCAATCTGTATTGGCCTTTGATGATATTTCAAGAGTTTCAGCTTTCGGTGTCGATCAACATAACCCTAAAGATATTTTATCTCTCTTAGGTATTGGTTGGAAAGATCTTACGGATGCATCCGGAAATTTTGAATTAGCGTTCTCAGGGGGTAAAACATTGTCACTTGAATCTGAGTGTATCAATGTTATTTTACAGGACGTAACTCGCCCTTACGTAGCCCCTTCTAATATGACCCCAGAACATCCGGAAGCTTGATCGTGAATATGTTAATAAATTTCAAGAAAGGCTTGAGTGCCGCGCTTAGTGTTAATTCAAAAACTAATAAATTATTAACGTGCACTGATAGAAGGTTTGAATGAGCTGGTTAGTCGAGGTGAACCTCGATGACACCGGGCTACCTATGCCCACAAAAGAAATTGAACAGGAGAGACGGGTAGCTATTTTTGATTTGCTTGAAAAAAA
>JAQBUS010000283.1 GCA_027623875.1 Pseudomonadota bacterium | reverse complement strand
AATCCGCCCCAACTTTTACCCATCATTCCGACGCTGCCAGTAGACCAAGGTTGCGTCGCCAACCAGTTAATCACCTCAACTGCATCATTTAGTTCCTGGGTTGTGTATTCGTCCAACATTACACCTTCGCTGTCGCCAGACCCCCGCATGTCAACCCGAATAGAAGCATAACCATGGCATGCGATATGGGGGTGAATCAGTTGATCCCTGAAGATAGTTCCATCCCTCTTTCTGTAGGGAATATATTCAAGAACAACTGGAACAGGTTTTTCTGAACTTGTGATTGGCAACCATGCTTTCGCTGACAGCCGGCACCCATCCGATAAAACAATTCCCAGGTTTTCAATTACTTGAATTTTGTTTAGAGAATTAACAGAAGAGTTCATATACAATCCACCTTAACACTAATACTGTTAAATGTATTACGCTAAGGTATTAAAATAACAAAAGAAAGCTTCTTGAAAAATTTTAAAAGTTTATGAGGAACTAGAAAATACATTTTACGCTAAGTGTAAGACAACAATACCCAGCAATATTACAGTTGCATGAATAACCTTCTTAAATGTTATTTCTTCTCCCAAGAAAAGAACACCAAGCCCTAAGGCAAACAGAACAGATGTCTCCCTGATCGATGAAACTACAGCAATCGGTAGTGTAAGGCATGCCCACAAAACCAGAACATAGGCTAAATAAGAGGCACTACCTCCCACAACGAACGTGTATTTGCCGTCGGCAAGCAAGCGCCTGAATACACCTTGATTAAAAATGCAAAGATAAATACTAAATAATATACAGTTCCCAATTGTCAGGGCTCCATAATATGAAATTGCATTCAGAGCAACACGAGTTCCTGTTCCATCCACTAGAGAATAAGAGGCAATAAAAGCCCCTGTAAAAATAGCCAATATTAGTCCAGTTGGCCCAAAGCTATCTTTATTAAATTGGGAAAACCCGTGCAGTAATATTCCCAGTGAGACAGTTAAAATCCCTAGTATTTCTAGATATTTTAAGTGATCAGTCGATATAATCACACTTATAATAACAATCATAAGAGGTGCCGATCCACGTGCAATCGGATACACCTGAGTTAATCCCCCAAAACGGTATGAATTCATCAAAAAAGCCTGATAGCCTACATGAAGAACTGAACTTGCAATAATATAACCTAGCGCTTCAATCTTTGGAAACCCGAACCAAGCTAAACCTAAGAGCGCTAATGGCAGATGCCCGTATACTATAGCAGCCATTCCAACAGTTTTGTCCGAGTTACCTCTAACTAAAAAATTCCAGAACGCATGGAGAAAAGCTGCTAGCAAAATTACACTTATAACGCCAAAATTCATAACTAATTTAATGCCTATTCAAATTATTAGATCTTTCTGACCTGAGTTCTTAAAGTTCCGAGGTTAGTCAACCCACAGTATTTATTAAATCGCCTATCCCTGAGACAGATACCTTTACCGTATCCCCTGCAACCAAGTGTCTTCTGGGAGTTTGACTTCCCCCGGTACCATCTGGTGAACCTGTAGCTATAATGTCTCCTGGCGTAAGTTCAAATAAAGACGAAGCATATGATACTTGCTGCTCAATTGAGAAAATCATCTGATCCGAAGTGGTATCTTGGACTCGGTTATCATTCAACATTGTCGTTAGCCTGAGTCTAGAATGATCCGAGATCTCATCTTTTGTTGATATATATGGTCCCCAAGATCCTGAGTTTTGAAAGTTTTTTCCAGCATAAATACTGTGTTTTTGCCACTCTCGGACTGAACCATCATTAAATATTGTATAGCCTAATATATGAGAGCTGACATCTTCAGGTTTAATATCTCTTCCACCTTTACCAATAACAACTGCTATTTCACCCTCATAGTCAAAACTAAATGCGGCTTTTCCTGAAGGGATCTCAAGCATTTGCATATGCCCAACAAGGCTAGAGGTTTCTTTTCCAAAGAGAATAATATCGTTTGATTTGGGAGGCGATTCCCCCTTCACTGGGTAGGGTTTCTCATAATTTAGACCGACACAAATTATTTTTTCTGGAATTAAGACTGGAGGTAAATAGACTAGCTTTGATAACTCACACTTGAGATTAGACATTCTTACGTCTTTTTCTAATTCGCTTATACACCCCTTAACTAGTACCGATTTTAGATCATTGAATTTTTGTTTAAACGTATCTGTTGGTAGTAAAAGAAATCCATCTTCAATCAGACCATAATTTATAACGTCATTAACAATTCCAGTTGCCAATTTCATAATTAATCCTTCAAAATTTTTCTTCTAATGCTCGAACTGTAGCAACAAGTGTATCATTATAAGGAGTTGGAATTCCCAGTTCTCTTCCTAAAATAGGGACCATACCATTAATGGCATCAAGCTCAGATAACCTTTTTGCTTTGTGATCCAGTAACATTGAGGATCTAGCGTTAGGCATTTTAGATCCAAAACTAGTCACGTATTCAACTGGGTCAAGGAATGACAAATTGACTTTTTTTGCTACGGCTATCGCAAAGGCTTCTTTAGCTGCCCCAACAGCGACATCCCAGCATGATGGTTCCGCCATAACCTCGCCTACAGTTTTATCAAACACGGTACAGGGAGCGCTAAAGGTAACATTGCATATGAATTTTTCCCAAATCAATTGAGTAATATCGTCAAATGCTTTAACGCTAAAGCCGGCCTCTTGCCAAAGTACTTCCATGCCAAGTAATCGTTCCGATATGCCTCCAGATAATTCCCCTATACGAATAAGTTTCATGGCATTGTGATGAGCATGACCTGGCGAAACAATAGAGGCTCCAAATCCTTCTGCAACACCCAACAAAAGGTTATCTGTGGACATAAATTCAGATATTCTCTCACCAGCACCCAACCCGTTTTGGATTGTTAATACCAGCGCAGTCTTGCCAATAACTGGTCCTATCAATTTTGCTGCTGCACCTACCCCAGAAGCTTTTGTGGCTATAATACATACATCGCACTTTCCTACATCCAAGATATTGCTTGTGACCGTTATGTCAGAAATAACTCTTGAGCCACTTGCTC
>JAQBUS010000282.1 GCA_027623875.1 Pseudomonadota bacterium | reverse complement strand
ACCTTGATCAAGTTTCCAAGCTGCTTGCCTCAGAAATATTCGGGATGCTTGAAGATTAATTTCCAAATCAGCTAGGCGAAACTGCAATGCTTGAAATTGATCAATACTTTTCCCGAAAGCTTTTCGTTCCTTCATGTAGTTAATCGTCGAGTTTAAAGCTGCCTGGGAAGCTCCGAGTGAGCATGCTGAAATGTTTAACCTGCCTCCGTCTAACCCAGCCATTGCGTAGCTGAACCCTCTTCCTTCTTCCCCTACTAAATTTTCTAGGGGAATTTGGCAGTCGTCAAATTGCACTTGTCTTGTCGGCTGTGCCCTCCACCCCATTTTGTCCTCGAGTGAACCAAAGCTGAGTCCTTGTGTTCCATCTTCAATATAAACTGTTGATATCCCTTTTGGACCGTCCTCCCCAGTTCTACACATTACCAAATAAGCATCGGAATAGCCTCCACCTGATATAAAGGCTTTTACACCAGTTAAGCTATAATGATCGTTTGTTTTTAAAGCTCGAGTTTTTAAGGCTGATGAGTCTGAGCCAGAGCCCGGCTCAGTGAGGCAGTATGAGATAACGTTCTCCATTGATAAGGCTTTCGGCAACACTCTTTCAATCAACTTCTGTGATCCAAACTTATCAATCATTGAGGCACACATATTATGAATAGAAAGAAACGCAGAAACTGATGGACAGGACATACTAAGAGCTTCAAATACAAGAGACGCATCTAGCCGAGACAAACCTGACCCACCATTTTTTTCAGAAACGTAAAGTCCTCCAAAGCCTAGTTTTGACATCTCTTTCCATAAAGATTTCGGGATCCCGCCTTCTTTTTCCCAAGCAAGAGCGTAAGGAGCTATATGCTCTTCTCCAAAGTCCTTAGCTAAGCTAAAGATTGCTTCCTGCTCGTGAGAAAAAGAAAACTCCATTAACTTTACCCTTATTCCTTAGCGGTTTTTGTTACTATCAGAAATATTCTTATGGAAATTTTATTTTTTTCCTTACTCCATTACCGGTATAGAAAACTCTCCACCTTCTTTAATGCCTGATGGCCACCTAGATGTCACTGTTTTTGTACGTGTATAGAACTTGAATGAGTCAACACCATGTTGATTTAGATCACCAAACATAGATTTTTTCCAACCCCCAAATGTATGGTAGGCTAATGGGACTGGTATCGGAACATTGATCCCAACCATTCCGATATTTATTCTATTCGCAAAATCTCGCGCTGCATCACCATCACGTGTAAAAATGGATGTGCCGTTCCCATATTCGTGGCTTAGTGCCATTCCTATAGCTTCCTCATAGTTTTTTGCTCTAACTGTAGAAAGTACAGGGCCGAATATCTCTTTTTTATAAATATCCATGTCCGTCGTTACATTATCAAATAAATGGGCGCCTACAAAAAACCCGTCTTCATAGCCTTGAATTTTTAGATTGCGACCATCTACGACTAAAGAAGCACCTTGATCAATTCCGGTTTGCACTAAACGCTCAATGTTTTCCTTTGCAGCAGAAGTAATTACAGGTCCATAGTCAACATCATTTCCAGAAGTATATGGCCCAACTTTCAATGCTTCTATTCTGGGAATTAGCTTTGCAATTAGTCGATCTGCGGTTTCATCTCCAACTGGAACAGCAACAGAGATTGCCATGCATCTCTCACCTGCAGCACCATACCCGGCACCAACCAACGCATCCGCAGCCTGATCGAGGTCAGCATCCGGCATGATTATCATATGGTTTTTTGCGCCCCCAAAACATTGCACGCGTTTTCCATTAGCACACCCAGTAGCGTAAATGTATTCAGCTATTGGGGTTGACCCAACGAATCCAACTGACTGAATCGTTGGGTTATTGAGGATTGCATCTACTGCCTCTTTATCCCCATTAATCACTTGCAGGATACCTTTAGGGAGCCCAGCTTCCTCGATTAATTCAGCCAACATAATTGGTACAGATGGATCTCGCTCAGAAGGCTTTAGAATAAAAGCGTTGCCACATACGATCGCTGGCGCAAACATCCACATCGGTATCATCGCTGGAAAATTAAATGGAGTAATACCTGCGCTTACACCTAGAGGCTGCTTCATTGAGTACATGTCAATTCCTGGGCCTGCGCTATCCGTAAAGTCCCCTTTTAAGTGGTGAGGTGCGCCGATGCAGAATTCGACCACCTCTAAGCCCCGTTGAACATCTCCAGCAGCATCTGGGAGGGTTTTACCGTGCTCTCTACTAAGCGCTAATGCTAACTTATCCATGTCGCGGTTTAAAAGTTCGACAAACTTCATCATTACTCTGGCTCTACGTTGAGGATTTACAGCAGCCCATGCCGGTTGAGCAGCTGATGCTATTTCGATAGCTCTATCTACCTCAGATTTGGATGCTAGAGGGCACTGCGCCTGAATTTCTCCTGTCGCTGGGTTGTAAACATCTGCCTGCCTGCCAGAGGTTCCGGCAACATGTTCACCATTTATGTAATGTGTCAGCTCTTGCATTATATTCTCCATAAAAAACTATTGGGCTGGTATAACGTTGCTCACCGATATTGGGAAGGGCTTGGCGCATCAATATTTTAAAATTTATTTGTCGGTAAAATACTCCATAATAAGTTATTAAAAATTTCACCCTATTAAGCTCATGCTGCCATGAGCAATTATTAACTAATGTAGTTTGCTAAGGGATATTTTTGTAAGTATACGAAGTTACAGGGTTTTGTCAGAAGAGGAAAAAAAATGCGAGTTGGTTTATACCCAGGGACCTTTGACCCAGTTACAGTCGGACATATTGATATTATCCGTAGGTCTAGTTTTCTCGTAGACAAGTTGGTTATTGGTGTTGCAATTAACGATGATAAGCAACCTCTTTTTTCTTTAGAGGAAAGACAGGAAATGATTAGCGCGGCCAGTGAAGACATCATAAAGAAAACCGGTCTAGAAATCGTGGTCCATCCTTTTGAAAATTTGTTAATTCATTGTGCCAGAGACGTCGGAGCAACTTTGATTATACGTGGGCTTAGAGCAGTCTCGGACTTCGAGTATGAATATCAAATGGTTGG
>JAQBUS010000281.1 GCA_027623875.1 Pseudomonadota bacterium | reverse complement strand
AACGCCTCAATCTGTTCGGCCACCGTACAGCTGATACCAGGAAGATTGATAGCCCTTCTGTTTCCTAAAATAGTAAGATCTAGCAAAGACGCATGAATTAAAAAATTAACTGCCGATTTTGGAGAAGCGTGCCAATGTCTCACAGTATCAGACACTGGTAAAATAGCGTCTATTCCATTTAAAGGCTCTCGAATTATACTTGAGAAAAAAGACGAAGCCGCAAGATTGGCCTTTCCGGGGCGAACACAAATTGTAGGGAGCCTCATAGATATACCATCTATAAAACCTTTGCGACTAAAATCCCCAATCAAGGCCTCACATATAGACTTCTGGGCACCATACGAAGTTTGCGGAGCACTTAAAAAATCATCAGTTATTAACTCAGGGTATGGCCCCCCAAATACCGCAATCGAAGAAGTGAAAACCAATTTAGGGCGGTAAGTGCATGAAGAAGCAAAATGCTCCTGCTTTAACGCCTCTAATAAGCGCCATGTGGGATGAAAATTTACATTCCATCCTAAATCAAAATCTGTCTCGGCTTGCCCGGAAACAACCGATGCTAAATGAAAAATCAAATCTGGTCGCTCTCGAGCGATAGCCTCCATTTGCCCAGCTTCCGAAACGTTACAAATGCGATTCTGTGATGAACCAATTACATCATTTTGAAAAGCTACGTCTAAGAGCACAACATTATGTTCCTTAACTCCGCCCAACGCACCAAGATTAATACTTTTGGCCAGCTTCTGACCTATCATACCCCCCCCACCAAGAATAAAAATCTTCATACTATTACTCCATTCAACTTTAATTATTTTCAATAAATACCAAATTAATTCCTCTTACCTCCCGCGGCACGATTACCAAAGCAAGTAATTAAATCATAACTAGCATTTTTTAATAAATTAAATATAGACCACACCAAACCAGAAGAGCTTAAAGTATTGTCGCGATACTATTTATCTCTTACTAAGTTAGAGTAGTAATTGTATAATTAAATATAAGCAAATATCACCTGTGCTCCATCGAGAACACCATACAGGGGATTTTTAAAAAAGGTTTATTTTACTAATGAAACGACTAATAGGTAAATCTGTCCTTATAACCGCGGCTGGCCAAGGAATTGGAAGAGCCTCTGCAATTGCAATGGCAGCAGAGGGGGCTAAAGTTTTTGCCACAGACATAAACGAAAAAACCTTGCAAGAACTTCAAGCGGAAAACTACGATAATATCGTCACCTTCAAGCTTGATGTTCTAGACAAAAGCTCAGTTGCACATGGGGTCTCAATAGCGAAACCAGATGTCCTTTTTAATTGTGCTGGATATGTGCATAATGGAACAATCCTGGAGGTAACAGATCAGGAATGGGATTTTGCCTTTGATCTAAATGTCAGGTCCATGCTCCGAACAATCCGAGAAACTCTTCCAGGGATGCTGGAAAAGCGCAGTGGCTCAATTATTAACATGTCTTCAGCAGTCTCATCTGTAATAGGAGCTCCAAATCGTTTTATTTATGGAACAACAAAAGCGGCAGTAATTGGATTAACAAAATCTATTTCAAATGATTTTATTACAAATGGAATAAGGTGTAACTGCATCTGCCCGGGCACGGTAGACTCGCCCTCTTTACACGAACGCTTAAAAGAAACTGGTAATTACGAAAAAGCGATGGAAGCATTCGTTGCCCGTCAACCCATGGGCAGGCTTGCATCGGCACAAGAAATAGCGGCTCTTGTTGTATACTTGGCATCTGATGAGTCCGCCTTTACAACAGGGCAAGCGCATATAATTGATGGCGGTTGGTCCGGATAGGAGAGAAAGAATGAAGAGTAAACTCCGTTCACAAAACTGGTTTAATAATTCTAGTAATCTAGAAATGTCAGCCATTTATTTGGAGCGATACCTTAATTACGGATTAACCCGAGAAGAACTTCAATCCGGAAAACCAATTATAGGCATAGCTCAAACGGGGAGCGATCTAAGTCCATGCAACAGACATCACATCGAATTAACCAAAAGGGTCAGGGATGGCATTATTTCTTCCGGAGGCACCCCATTAGAAATACCAGTTCATCCCATTCAGGAAACTGGTAAGCGCCCTACAGCAATGTTGGACAGGAACCTTGCGTACCTAAGCCTTGTAGAGAGTTTGTTTGGATACCCAATTGACGGAGTCGTTCTAAACATAGGATGCGACAAAACCACACCAGCCTTATTGATGGCAGCCGCAACGGTAAATATTCCCGCTATAGCTCTGTCTGTTGGCCCAATGTTAAATGGTTGGTTTAACGGAGAAAGAACTGGCTCAGGTACAATTGTTTGGAAGGCGCGCGAGCTATTAGCCGCCGGTAAAATTAACGACTCTGAATTTATGGATTTGGTGGCCTCTTCAGCTCCCTCTGTCGGCTTTTGTAACACGATGGGTACAGCAACCACGATGAATTCTTTGGCAGAGGCATTAGGAATGCAGCTTCCTGGATCAGCGGCAATTCCTGCCCCATACAGAGAACGTGGCCAAATGAGTTACGAAACAGGAAGAAAAATAGTTGAAATGGTTAATGAAGACGTACGGCCATCAGAAATAATGACCCGGAAAGCTTTTGAAAATGCAATTGTTGTGAATTCAGCGATTGGAGGCTCTACAAATGCCCCGATCCATTTAAATGCTATTGCGAAACATTTACACGTCCCACTAAATAATGACGATTGGCAAAAGATAGGTCATAAAATACCTCTTTTAGTAAATTTGCAACCGGCTGGAGAATACCTCGGAGAAGACTACCATCGTGCTGGTGGAGTTCCAGCGGTAATTGGAGAATTAATTTCCAACAATCTTCTACCGCACCCCGATGCATTAACCGTGAACGGAAAAACAATAGCAGAAAATTGTAAACTCTCACGAAGTATGAATTATGAAGTGATTTTTAGTATCAATAAACCAATTCTTAAAGATGCTGGATTTATTAACTTAAAAGGAAATCTGTTCGATAGCGCTATTATGAAAACGTCTGTAATAAGTCCAGAATTTAGGGAAAGATATCTCTCTAACCCGAGTGATCCCA
>JAQBUS010000280.1 GCA_027623875.1 Pseudomonadota bacterium | reverse complement strand
GTAAGGATTATGCAAATAAATTAAAAAGTAGAGTAACTGACTACATAACTTTCTTAAAAGCTGAGAAGGGTTTAGTTCCTGGTCTGGCTGTAGTTATTGTTGGTGACGATCCGGCGAGTCATGTCTATGTTCGCTCTAAAGGAAAACAAACTCTTGAAGTAGGAATGAAGTCAGTTGAGCATAAGTTAGATCATAAAACTTCTGAAGAAGATTTATTAAGGCTTATCGAGAAATTAAATAACGATGATTCAATTCATGGTATTTTGGTGCAACTGCCTTTACCTGAACATCTTAAGGAAGCAGTAGTTATAAATACTATTAATCCTAGTAAGGATGTGGACGGATTTCATATTTCAAATGTTGGATTGTTAGCGACGGGCCAAACTTCCATGGTTCCGTGTACTCCCTTGGGATGTTTAATGCTATTACTTGAGCAACACGAGGGATCTCTTTCGGGCTTAAACGCTGTAATCGTAGGGCGTTCTAATATTGTAGGAAAGCCAATGGCCCAACTTCTTTTAAAAGAGAGTTGTACTGTTACCATTGCACATAGTCGAACAAAAAATCTAGCGGAAGTAACCAAGCAAGCTGATATAGTAATTGCGGCGGTAGGTAGACCCGAAATGATAAAAGTGGATTGGATAAAACCTGGAGCAACTGTAATTGATGTTGGTATCAATCGAGTAACCCTAGCAGACGGAAGTTCGAAACTTGTTGGGGATGTGGATTTTAAAAGCGTTTCAAAAACAGCTGGAGCGATTACACCAGTACCTGGAGGGGTTGGGCCTATGACTATCGCATGCCTTCTGACTAACACAGTTGTAGCTTGTGCGAGAGCTAATGGATTAGAAGACCCTGTGGGATTAGTTGCTTAAGCTTTAATTAATAGTTAAATATTCAGAATATTGCATTATGTTATTCTTATTATATAAGACTTTTCAGTTTTATAATTAAAAAATGGTACGGACTCTGGAAAGATATCGTTTTCCACGAGCATTTCTACTTCTGCTAAAATGATTTCGGTGATGAAGGGTAAATTAAGTTTTTTTGCCTCTTTGAAAGATACCCAATGTAAGTGGCTTAGTTCATCGCTTGCCAGAGAGAAATTATCCAAATCTCCTTTTATATGATCTGAATTAACTAGGAAAAAACGCGCGTCGAACCGTCTTGGTCGACCGGGAGGTGTAATAGCTCTAAAGATAAATTGAAAACCTGAGGCAGATGGTACGTACCCTGTCTTATAGAAGTCCTGCCAACTTTCAGGTACTTGATAAGAGGGTATGGTTTTATTTTTTTTTCCAAAAATAAGCCCGGTCTCTTCCCATATTTCTCTAATTACCGAGGTTAGAAAAGTTAACGGTAATTGTGATGGGGAGTGTTTTTTTAACCTTTCAAGGCATATGGGGTTAGGGTGGTCATCTAGTTCAACTAAAGCATCCTCAGGGTCAATTGCTCCGCCAGGGAATACATATTTATTTGGCATGAATACAGCAGTTTCCCCTCTTTGTCCCATTAATACTCTAGGGAAATTACCGTCATTTCTAACAATAATTGCGCTGCAGGCATCTCTTATTGGGACTTCTTCCATCTTGATAGATTGGACCTTCTTGTAATGTATTTCAACCTATATCTGATCCAAATCCGTGCATTTTTTTAGCCCATTGAATTCCAATGATACTTCCTTTTAATCTTGGTAACAAATATAAGGACAAGCCAACACTGGCGGTAGAAAAAGTTGATGCCACAATTAAGGGATTTGGGGAGTAATGAGTAAAGATCCATAGGAGTGCCGGAGCTATTAAGTGGCCGACAACTAAAATTGTAAGATATGCCGGACCATCATCTGCGCGATGATGGCGAAAATACACGTTACAGTTGGAGCAGTTTTCTCGTACTTTGAGGTAACTAGAAAACAGCAAACCAACTCCACATGCCGGACATCGCATTTTCCAGCCATTGAGTAAGGCTGGTTTAATTTTTCTGTTTATTATATCCAATAGTATTCTCTCAGACATTTTAATTAAGGTGTTACGTTAATTATTTATAAATTATTTTTGTGGAATATTCTCCGCGACAGCGTGTCTTGCGTCGGGATGTAGCATATTAGGGTGTGCATGGCTTAATTACCGTTTACAATGGTACTATTGTTGGTTTTTAAAAGTATGATGTAACCATGACGCCGGACAGAGCAGAATTAATTGCCATAGGAGCTATAGGGTGGATTCTTTCAAGTGACACCGTAACAACCCTATTTTTAAGGTCTACCGGCCTAGCGGCGGTGAATATTAAGACCGAGTTACAAAATAATTTTTTTTTAATTTCTGTTTTAGAGTTTTTATTGACTAATGACGATTGGGTGAGGGGCTATTGTGATTCCGCAGGATTGATCTACGATGAGCCGATGGAAGCCAAAAGGCAAATGTGTGGTGATGATTTACCGAACTGGACCTAATAATTTAAAGTTACGCGATCACTTTATTTTGAAGAATAGCTGAATGAAAATTCAAGGTATTATTTTTGATAAGGATGGAACACTTTTTGATTTCAACAAGACATGGAGTAAGTGGGCAGAGTCCTTCTTAAATCGATTAACTTCCGAAATGCATTCAAGAGAAAGTAATGACCTAAAGAGTGATCTATCCAATTTACTTGGTTACGATCTTAATACTAGAGTGTTCCATGGTGATAGTGTTGTGATAGCTGATACTCCAGAGGCCGGTATCAATAAGATTAAACCTTTGTTACCAAATTATAATTTTAATGATCTTCTTGAGTTGAGCAATAAATTAGCAAGAGAAACAACAGTTTTTGAAGTTGTCCCGCTTCTAAGTTTTTTGAACAAGTTAATTTCTTTGAAACTATTGCTGGGCGTTGCCACTAATGACACAGAGGAATCAGCTCGCCATCAATTGAAAAATGTTGGAGTTGAAGACCTATTTTCTTCAATAAAAGGGTCTAACTCTGGGTTCGGGGCTAAACCAGACCCAGAAATGTGCCTGGCGGTTTGTTCAGAATTATGTTTAGAGCCCCAAGAGGTTATAATGGTAGGCGATAGTCTACA
>JAQBUS010000279.1 GCA_027623875.1 Pseudomonadota bacterium | reverse complement strand
TTCTGCATGACGGAATAATCACAGCAAGTGCGGGAAACTTTGGGCAGGGAATTGCCCAAGCTGGAAAAAATAGAGGGTTACCTGTTCATGTTTTTGTGCCAAATACGGCACCCCAAGTAAAGTTGGAATCACTCATAAATTTAGGTGCAACTATTGAGAAGATTTCTTTTGAGGACTGGTGGGAAATAATGATTACCCGCTCCACAGGTCGGAAAGGATGTTTCATTCACCCCGTTTCTGATCTTTCTGTGATCCTCGGCAATGGTGGTATCGGTTTAGAGATACTCTCTCAAATACCAAATGTAGACACAATAATAGTTCCCGTAGGTGGGGGAGGCATGATTTCTGGTATCGCACTTGCCATAAAAGCTCTAAAGAAAAAAAATGTTCGGATAGTCGCATGTGAGATAGAAAGTTCAACTCCCCTCTTCTCCGCAAAGAAAGCTGGTAAACCTATAAAGGTTGAAAGAGGCGCTAGCTGGATTGATGGAATTGGCTCTACCGGTGTGTTAGAAGAAATGTGGCCCCTACTAGATCAACTTGTTGATGATGTAGTGGTTGTATCACACTCAGATGCTGAAACAGCTTTGAGAGAATTGGCTTTAAAGTCTCACCTTGTTAGTGAAGGTGCCGGGGCAGTTGCCCTAGCAGCCGCTTTAAATGTTAAATTCACCGGCTCGAAAGTTGTATCAGTGATCTCTGGGGGAAACATAGATATGACTACGTACTCTAGAATCATAAGCGGAATTAATGTTTAATTAAGAATTAGTAAGATAACATTACTTAACTCATTCATCTGCGCAATTTCAAAAAAATTAAGGAAAAAGTCATGCTTGTACTGTCTGGAAAAAATGTTTTGGAACTTCTTAGCATGGAGAATGCAATTCAAATTATTACAAGCATAATGGTTAAGGTTTCAAAAGGAAATTGCATCTTGCCACTTAGAAATGCTGTCGACTTAGGTACATCAAATAAACTCGGACTTATGCCAGGTGCTTTAAGTAGCGGAGGAACCTATGGCGTAAAAGTTTTAAGTTTATTCCCTGAAAATCCATCAAAAGGTTTATCTTCTCATTTAGGACTCATTATCTTATTTGATCCCCTTACTGGCATTCCAACAGCAGCAATTAACGCTGACGCAATAACAGCCATTAGAACGGCTGCTGCGACCGCCGCTGCCACTAATGTACTATCTAGAATAGATTCAACCTGCTTGACGCTTATAGGCACTGGTGAGCAGGCAGTGGCCCATTTAAAAAGTATTTCATTAGTTAGAAACATATCAAAAGTAGAAGTTGCTGGAAGAAGTTTTAACAAATCAAAAGATTTTATTTCAAAAAATCAAAGTGAATTTCCACAAATAGAGTTCACTGGACATAACGACATTGAATCTGCTGTAAAAAATTCTGATATAATTTGCACTATGACATCATCAAAGAATGTCGTGTTAAGAGGCAAATTCATCAAGAAAGGAACTCACGTTAACGCAATTGGCGCTTCACTTCCTATTTTTCAAGAGATAGATTCTGAGCTTGTCTTAAAGTCCAAATTATTCGTCGATTACATACCCTCAGCATTAGCTCAAGCGAAGGAAATCATAGACGGAATTAACTCACGTAGTTTTACAAAAGAACATATTGTTGGTGAAATTGGTCAAGTTTTCTCAGGATCCATTATGGGAAGAACAACTCCAGAGGAAATAACACTATATAGATCTCTAGGCGTATCTGCCCAAGACCTCACCTGTGCTGAATTTGTATTGAAAAAGGCTTTAGAATTAGAAATTGGCATAAAATCCGATATTCTTTAAGTAAAACTTCAGAACAAAATTAATTATCAAAAAATAAACCGGTTAAACTAATTGAATGTTAAGAAACGACCTAAGTAAGCTTTGGTTTTTTTAAAAACATAAAAATTAATCTATTCGGTTAGCAATTTGGCTAAATTTCCTTGGGGTTACTTAACATAAAAATTAAGGCGATACCCGAACAGATAATATAGCCCATCAAAACCGGTAAGGGAGTTCCATTAAACAGCAAGCCAATCGGTACAGCAATTAAAATGCCCAAAAGTGTTGCTACAGCACCGATGATAGCAGATGCCATACCTGCAATTTTTCCCATGGGTTCCATCGCCAAAGCATTTAAATTTCCAAAATACATTCCTTTAATGAAAAAGGCTATCACTGACCATATAATAAAGGCGATCAAAGACCATTCACTTGATAGTATCTCGAAATATAAAATCAGAACCATCAATAAAGCCATTACAGCTTGGGTTCCAAACCCTATTGTGGCCAAGAGCCTCATACCAAATCGCATGACTAAAGCTGCGTTTAAAAAACTAGCCGAACCAGCCAAAATTGAAACGATAGCAAAGTACATTGGAAACTTCGCCCCCACGTTAAATGTAGTTACAAATATTTGTTGCGCGGAGTTTAAATAACCAAACAAGGCTCCGAAAGCTAAGGATAAGGCTGCCGTGTATGTTACAACTAGTTGGTTTGTTGAAACGATTTTAAAAGCAGATAATAAGTTAACCACTCTAAAACTCTTTCTATCTTTGTATTCAAGAGTTTCAGGTTGTCTGATATTGAGCCATAAAAGACTAAAAAACCCAACTAGAATAAAAGATAAATATATGGATCTCCATCCAAAATTTAAAAATAAATACTGCCCCATCGCCGGTGCGACAGCAGGAACCAACACAAATACCGCCATTGCTATTGAAACAACACGAGCCATTTTTCTTCCTGAATACAAGTCCCTAATTAAGGCCATGGTTACCGTTCTAGGAGCGGAAATTCCTAGCCCTTGAATAAATCTGGCCACCAGCATCCACTCTAAAGATTTAACAAAATAAGCCATTATACAAGCAAGAACAGAGACTAAAAGCCCTGCTGTTATAACGGGCTTTCTTCCAAAAGAATCCGACATCGGGCCGGTAATTAATTGCCCAACAGCGGTACCCACAACAAAGCTTGATAATATAAATTGAGCTTTATTTACATTTACTAATTTCAAATCTTTGGCAATTTCTGGAAATGCAGGAAGCATTGCATC
>JAQBUS010000278.1 GCA_027623875.1 Pseudomonadota bacterium | reverse complement strand
CCCTAAGCTCTTGAAACAGATTATCTACTGGAGTAGTGCCATGTTCGATTACAATTTGATCGACAACCCGTTCTATTTTATGGGAACCATAATCGCTACAGAGTTCTGCTTTTATTTTATTCCCCTGACGGCTTATTTTATTCAACCTAAAGTTTGGAGTTAGGGTCACCCCGTTGTCATAAAAGGCCTTCATATACATTGGAAAATTAGAGAACCCCATCTCTGCGACTGGGTGACGATCCGGAGTGACCAATTCAACGGCATAGCCTCGTTTTGCTATCTCGGTTACTGTCGATGCCGCTTGATGTTGGCCATGATCGTCATAAACCATAACCTTTAACTTCTCAGAGGTTTTAATAGACTCATCATTTAAACGCCCAGAGAGTGCCTGACCTGAAAGTACATCCCAGGTACTTTTAGCGTGTTGGAGGCCTTCAATGTAGTCGAGATCTGGAATCCCACCCGTTGCAATTATCACGACATCTGGTTTCTCTAATAAAATTTCCTCTGCGGTAGCTAATTGTTGAAGTCTAACATCTACTTTTAGAAGTTTAATTTCTGATTCCAGCCAATCTACTATACCGATTAAATCTTTTCTCACATCTGCCATTGCGGCAATTCTGACTTGACCCCCGAGTTCCGCTGACGCTTCAATTAAGACAACTGCGTGACCTCTTTCCGCGGAAACACGGGCCGCCTCTAATCCCGCAGGGCCGGCACCAACTACTACTACTTTGAGATGTTTTTTTGATTCTGAAATGGTTTGCGGAATGGTTGTCTCTCGAGTCGTTGCTACATTGTGTAGGCAGAGCATTTCTCCCTCGCCATATATTCTATCAATACAGTAGCCTGCGCCAACGCAAGGTCGAATTCTATTTTCTTGACCGGAGATTATTTTCCTTACCAAATGTGGGTCAGCGATGTGAGCACGTGTCATGCCCACTAAATCCAGTAAATTTTCTTGAATCGCGTATCTTGCTGTAGCTATATCCGAAATCCTTGCCGCATGAATTATTGGTGTTAAGAGTTCAGATTTGAAATATCCAGCCAATTGTAGCCAGGGAGCCAGTTTTTGAAACATAGCTGGGACAGCATAACTTGCGAGCATGAATTCCGTATCTGAGCGGCCAACATTCACATTGAAATAGTCAATTGTTCCATCGCTTTCAATTATTTTCAGGGCCTCAAGTGCTTCGTCAGTTTGGAGCCCTCCGTCCAGCTTGCTGTCCATTTCCACTCTGGCTCCGATTATAATGTCGTTTTGAAGAGCATTTCTGAGTTCAGCGTATAGTTCTCGAGCAAAGCGGAGCCTGTTTAAAAAGCTTCCGCCATATTCGTCTTGTCGAGTGTTCGTATCTGGGGATAAGAATTGACCAGGAAGATGGCCGTTTTGTAGGACTTCCACTCCATCTAGCCCGGAATCTCTGCAGCGCCTTGCTGATGCAACATAATCAGAAATGATCCGTTTTATATCATGTCGATCAAGAACTTTTGGAAAACCCCGATGAGCTGGTTCTCTAATTCGGGAAGGAGCAACTATTGGCAACCAATGACCGTTATTCCAAGTGGTGCGTCTTCCCAGGTGAGATATTTGACAAATTATTCTGCAGTCCTGTTGATGGATTAGCTCTGAGAATTTTGTAAACCAGGGTAAAATTTCATCTGTACTAACGTTTAACTGTCCGAATACGGAAGGAGAGTCAGGGCTAACACACGAAGAACCCCCGATCATTGTCATCGCTAACCCACCTCGGGCCTTTTCAAGGTGATAACTTTGGTATCGTTCTTTTGGCATGCCGTTTTCAGCTAGTGCTGGTGCGTGTGCTGTACTCATGATGCGATTTTTTAGAGGCATTCCATTTTAAATGGTTGGAGTAGAGGGTCATTAAGCATTTAAGATCTCCAAGTTTTGAAGGTGCTTTGTTCAGGTTAGTGTCCGGCCAATTTCATGAAGCGCATTCAATGTGTTTATTGTATGGTTTTTATTGGAAAATTCAGGCCATGTAGATAGTTTAACAGCTACCATATTATATTCGGGAGAAATATAAATTATTTGCCCAAAAACACCTCGGCAGATTATCGTTTTCTTGGAGTTATCCTCGACCCAGAATTGGTTTCGGTACCTGCCATTTGGAAAAATTTCTTCAGAGCACTCATCAAATAAACCATGTTTCCCAGTCATTGTATCAGTTACCCATTCTTTGGGTATAATTTGCTCTTGATTTAATAATCCATTGTTTAAATACAAAACACCAAAACGTGCAAAATCCCTTAAGGTGGCGTTAAAGCCGCCACTGGCAAGCGAATAACCAGAACTATCCACAGTAAAGTACGCATCTTCTTCTGCTCCAATTTGCGTCCAAAGTTTTGTGCTGACCAAATCCGCAAGATCTTGACCAGAAACCTGCTCCATAACATGAGCAATCACGTCTGACTCTATTGATCTATAATCAAATCTTTTACCATGCGGTGAGTCTGTTTCTTTTAAAGAAATTATTTGATCCCAAATACATAAAGGCCAATCAATACTCTGATCATAACATTCTGATATTTCGTGCCAACCTGAAGCAATATCTGTTTTTCCGACATCTGAAGTGGGGTTCGTATACTCTTCAGAGTATTTTACCCCTGAAGTCATATCTAATACATGCTGAAGCGTAGCGCCGTTCCAACCCGTGTACTTTAACTCAGGTAGGTAAAATGAAATTAATTCCTTCGGATCAAGTAACTTCTGCCCAATCATTATGCCCGCAACGGTAGCTACTATTGATTTAGATACCGATTGTGCAAGATGTAGGGACGAGGGATTCATTCCATTGAAATAACTTTCATGTATTACCTGACCATTTTTATAAATCAAAAACCCGTCAGTATACGTTTCTTCTACCATGGTTCCAATAGACATAGACGTACCATCAGAACTTTTAAAAGATAGGTTAGTCAAGTCTTGAATGTTGCTTTCCAAGGGTTGTATCTCTCGATGTCCGTGCCTTACATTTGATGTTTTCAGTAGCTTACGAACGTTTTGAAATGCCCAACGATTCCAGGGAGGCCTATCCCATTCATTTTTTGGTATGCG
>JAQBUS010000277.1 GCA_027623875.1 Pseudomonadota bacterium | reverse complement strand
AATGAAAATAATTCTGGGGATAAATTAGGAAATTTTATTGCGTTAATAGCCATATCTTTGATTGCAGTGGCCATAGCTTGATGTCAACCTTGTTATTCGAATTAAATAAAGAGTATAGTTATAGAAAATTCTGAGGTTTATATGCAAACGAAAAATAAGTTTTTTGAAGATTTATCAAAAGTAATGACAAGCGCGGTGGGTGTCGCTCAGGGAGCTAAGTCAGAAGCTGACAATGCCGTGAAGGGATTGTTGGACCGTTGGCTCGCAGAGCGAGATTTTGTGTCTAGAGAGGAGTTTGATGTTGTTCGGGCTATGGCAGTAAAAGCTCGAGAAGAGAACGAACTGCTACGATCGCGAATTTTAAGATTAGAGAGCAAGAAACCTAACGCCTCTCAAAAAGCCACGGCTAAAGCGTCGAAGCCCAAGGTTTAACTTTTAATAACTATGGCGGGAAGATTTCATCTGGCGTTGTTCCCCAGAGTTTATTTTTTTCTATCCAACCACTCATTTCTGGAAATGAAACATTACACCAATCAGTGTTGCAACTTCTTAAATTCCCAATCGCCCCGAATTCCACTTTTGCTTTTACAGAAGAGTCTTTTGATGGCTTCCTGTAAAGTGAAATTAAGCTGTCATTGACTAATACATTGCGAACTCCTGACAAAAGCGCATAGTATATCCATCCCGTGGCGCCTTCATAGTCAGAAACACGTCTCCAGTGCTCATGTTCTGCAAGAATTTTCAACGGTTGGTCTTTATGTTTTAAAACCCAATCTATTCTATGGGCTTTAGCTGGACCTCTTCGTAAGTTTCCTTCAGAAGCTTTTAGAGAAACATAACGTGGAATTGGAAGATTTGTTACAGGCCCCCTCTCGGAGGCTTGGCTGGACATGCAAAAAAGCACTAAAGTAAAACTAATAGTAAAAAAAATAACGATTTTTTTCATCTTAATCCTATTAAATATTTGTTAAATTTTTCAAATTTCGGGTTCAACATATATTCTTAATATCCCGGTAAGATTAGTCATACACAACTTCGAAGCTGGATACTATTATCCAACAAATAAAATAAATAAGTGAAAGGCACCTCTTTTTCTGAAGTTAGTAATTTTTTTGAGAGAGCGCCGATATTTTAAAAAAAAGAATGAATTTCCTAATGTTTAAAATTTTAATAAGAAAAATTGGATGCATATCAAAATTGTACTCGGCTGCTTAAGCTGAGGGTGTGTCCCTGGGTCATAGTTTAAATCCTTATAGGTCGGAAATGTATTTAGTTGAGTCGACTAGTAGCTTATATATAAGGAATAACTGGCATAAAATCTTTAAAAAAGGAGAATCCATATGAAGACGCATGTCAAAGCACTAGTAGTCGGAGGAGGAGCTGTTGGAACATCAATTGCTTATCATTTGGGTAAGTTGGGATGGCAAACAATACTACTTGAGAGGGACGAATTAACTTCTGGTTCAACATGGCATGCCGCTGGATTGTTGCCTTATTTTAATATGAGTTACGCCACCACACACATACATGATTATTCAATAAAATTTTATAAGTCTTTAGAGAAAGAAACTGGGTTAAATGCCGGCTTCTCCATTGTTGGTAATTTGCGAATGGCTCAAACGCAAGAAAGGATGGACGAATATATGCTCTATGCGTCAACTGCTGAAACTTGCGGTGTACCATATGAGTGGTTGAGTCCCAAAGAAATAAAAGACCGATACCCACTTGTGAGGTCAGATGACCTAAGAGGCGCAATTTATCATCCTACTGATGGGTATATCAATCCTGCAGATGTTACTATGGCTATGGCAAAGGGCGCGCGTCAATTCGGAGTCGAGATAGAACGACGGTGGCAAGCTGATTCCTATGAATGGACAGGGAATGAGTGGAGAGTAACTTGTTCTAAAATGGAAGAAAAAGGAGGAAATCTTGTAGCTTCTAAGGAAAAAATTGTGATCCATGCTGAACACGTCGTTACTGCGACGGGGAATCATGCCCAAAGAACGGCTAATTTACTGGGAATAAAAATGCCAGCGATTCCGGTTGAGCATCAATTTATTGTAACTGAACCGGATCCGACTCTAGTAGAATGGCGAAAAAACAATGGAGAACATCCAGTATTACGTGATGCGGATAGCAAGTGGTATGTAAGAGAAGAAAGAGGCGGATGGATATTAGGTCCATATGAAAGAGGAGCGCCCGCCAGGTTTGAATATTCTGTCCCGGATACTTTTCGAGCCGACCTATTTCCATTGGACTTAGAAAGAATTGAGAAAGAATACTTATCAATGATTCATAGGCTCCCTTCTTCGGAGCAAGTTGGGCTAAAGGATGATTTCAATGGACCAATTTGTTACACGCCAGACGGAAATCCTTTGATTGGCCCGGCACGGGGCCTTAGAAATATGTGGCTTGCGGAAGGTTTTTCTTTTGGAATTACTGCAGCTGGTGGCGCTGGTCATTATTTAACCCAAATGATGGCAGAGGGAGAAGCTGAAATCGATATGGCCTCGCTTGATCCCAGACGATTCGGAAACTGGATTACGACAGAATATGCAGCTCGCAAAAATGAAGAAGCCTATGAGCACGTGTTCGTTTTGCATCATCCGGATGAAGAGCGCGAAGCATGTAGGCCTTTAAAAACCGGTCCAGCTTATGAAAGACAAAAGCAGCGTGGTGCCCAATTTGGTCAAGTTAACGGGTGGGAGAGACCCAACTATTTTGCTCCCGCTGATTTTAATGATTATGAATCTAGATCGTTTCGAAGAGGGAAGTGGTGGGATTACGCAAAAAATGAGGCTCAAGCCGTGCGAGAGACAGCGGGTTTGATCGATGCAACTGCATTTACAAAACATTTTCTTAAGGGTCCAGGAGCCACCGCATTTTTGGATTGGTTTACTTGTAATAAATTACCCAAGGTTGGTAGAATAAATTTAACATATGCTCTTACACAAGCCGGAACGACTCGATCAGAGTATACCATTATACGATTCAAAACTGATGAGTATTATTTAGTTTCGGCGGGCGCTTGGCAGGAATATGACTCAGATTTTTTAAGAAAGGCAGTCCAAGATAGAGAAGC
>JAQBUS010000276.1 GCA_027623875.1 Pseudomonadota bacterium | reverse complement strand
CGTCATTCAAGTTGAAAATAGTGAATGTGCAAAGATTGATGGTGGAATGTCTTGCCTGAGCTTAAGGTTCACGCCAAATGAATAAATAAAGTTCTACCCCTATGTCGAATTAGAATTTTAACACCCAGTTTGTACAATTTTTTTTTTTGTTGTCTACATTACGAAATATATGCTTTTCCAAACTATGTGAGGTTTTCTAAAATTCATTGTATGTTAATTATTGAATCCTAAAGTCTTTACTTGACCTAATTGAATTCATTTCACATTGTGTACTATCTGGTCTCAAATCTGCTATGAGGGGCCTTATTTAAATAGGAGAGAATTAATGAAAAAATTTATTACTGGCGTACTGCTGTCTATTGCCATGGCTGTTCCTGCTCTTGCTGCTGACCTAGAAGGTCGAGTTGTTAATATTGGTTCTGATACCACATATCCGCCACATGAGTTTATCGAAAATGGCGTCGTGATGGGATTTGATGTTGATGTAGTTGCTGCAATTTGCGAAAGAATTAATTGTAAGCCAAACTGGATTACAACAGCTTGGGACGGAATTTTCCCAGCATTGGTTAACAAGCAATTTGATATGGTTGTTTCCGGCGTAACAATTACTGACGAAAGAGATAAGATTGTTGACTTTTCTGACCCTTATATAATCGTTGACCAAGGCGTCTTGATGCGTGTAACGGAGATGGGAGCAACTATTGAGGATTTTAAAGCAGGCACGATGCGTTTAGCATCTCAAACTGGGACCACAAATGCTGCTCTTGGTGAAGAACTTGTCGGCCGAGATAATCTACGTTTGTTTGACTCGTTTAATAACGCGGTTATTGCACTACAAAATGGCGACGTTGATGGAGTGATTATAGATTCAACTTCGGCAACAGCTTATGAACAGGAGTTTGCCGGAGAGTTGAAGGTCTCGATTACTGGGCTTTCTTCGGACCCACTTGGTTTAGTTTTTCAAGAGGGAGACTCTTTGCAAGATGCGTTTAATGAAGGCTTAGCTGCGATTAAGGCCGATGGCACTTTAGATAAGTTAGTTGTAAAGTGGTGGCCTAAGTAAGTTCTTAATTGTCACAGCTTCTTAAAAGCTGTGACAATTAATCTTTCCAATATTTGAAAGCCGAATTATGAACCAGCTCCTTGATTTGCTGCGTAATAACAGGGCTAGCAACCTCATTTTTTTGGTCGCTGCCCCAATCATTATATTTTTTATTGCCACCTCAAGAAACTACGGCCCAGCCTTGGTTGCCGTTCTGGGTATTGAGGATCAGGCGCCACGGTTATTCATAAGCTTTATTTTATTTTCTGTGATAGGAATTTTAGGATTTTTTTCGGCCTGGTATCTTCTGAGCTCTATAAGACCTGACCAAAGTGGAGAATATAGGGGGCAACTCAGGCGCAGGGCTTCTACTCTTTTAGTATTGCAAACTTTTTGCTGCGGGGTTCTTTCTCAAAGCAGTGCTATTGATCCTTATATTGCGTCTATCGCAGCAAATGCGTATGATCCTAGATCCGTTGATTGGATCGTAATCGTTAATCAAAAATTTGTATTAGATCCGATCTTTCAGGAACGGATTTTTGGTTGGGTTCACGCAACTCTTCTCTACTTAACTTTAATACTTGCTGTGATAACGGCTTTAACTTTTTTTATTCAGAAGTTTCACAAGAATAAGGGAGTAAGAATTTTTCTTATTGCTTTGGGTTTATCCAATTTTGCGTTTGCTTTTTATATTATAATGATTGCTTATGCTGGATTCGCTGTTGGCATTATGGTTACACTTAGAGCCGCTTTTTTTGCTTATCTAGGGGCTTCGGCCTTGGGAATGGTATGGGCTTTATTTACTCGTTTAAAGCCGTCAAAAATTGCTAATATAGTAATATTTTTGTTAGGAATTTTGTGCGTCGTGATCGCATCTATTCATGTTTTTAAGCCTAAGGAAAATGTTGCATTAGTTGGTGAGTTATCAGGAAAAATTGGAATTATAAGCGGTATTCCACAACACGTGACTGATATTGTTAGGTATGGTGAGTTTTTAGTATCCGCCCCAGAGAAACCGTTTAAGGTCAGATCTCTGAAATCTATAGAGCAGGCTAAAACTCTTCTAAAAAATGGAAATATAGGAGCGGTAATATTGCCATTAAACGAGGTAAGTGGCTCTAAAATTCTTTGGGAAACTTCTTATTTAGGAACTTTTAATAAAAAAGTTGGGATTTCATTATACATTCTAGGGTTTCTTTTAATTCTATTGGTTGGGATAGGGAAACTTACCTCTGCCCACCCACTTACCGTTTTTTCGGACTTTTTTGTGGATACCATCAGGGGAATTCCTATGCTCGTAATAATCCTGTATGTTGGTCTCCCGTTAGCCGGAGCAATTAAGTCAGCTTCTTCTGGTATTATTGATATGCAGATGATGACAAGGGGAATAATAGCTATAGCTATTGGGTATTCGGCATACATGGCAGAAATTTTTCGTGCTGGTATTGAGGCAATCCCTAAGGGTCAAATTGAGTCCGCTCGAACATTGGGGATGAGAGAGTGGCATGTAGCACGTTTTATCATAATTCCCCAGGCAATTGCTATTGTTTTACCAGCACTGGGTAATGAATTCATCGCAATGCTAAAAGATACCTCTCTGGTATCGATTTTGTCTGTCCGAGATATTACTCAGAGGATGAGAGAGTTTCAGGCTAAAAGCTTCTTGGCTTTTGAGCCCTTTAATTCAGCAGCGTTAATCTATATTATTCTTACTTTGATAGCAGCCTCAGGAATTAAATCTCTTGATAAAATAGTAAATAAATCTAGAGAACATTAGCTTGTAAGGAAAAATGTCTAACTCAACTTATGCCCACACATGGTATGACGAAACGGGAATAAAACCTGTTGACAGTAATAAGCCTGAAGATCTCCGTCAAAGCTATGATTTCTTAGTCATTGGAGGTGGGTTGGCTGGTTTAGTTTTAGCACTATCTCTTCGTAAGGGAGGAGCAGAGGTTGCATTACTTGAGGCCAGAAAAGTAGCTAGCGGCGCCTCTGGAAGAAATGGAGGATTTTGCTCAGATGGGTGGGCTGCGAATAG